>JBKPNV010000035.1:0-8813 GCA_046732795.1 Acidobacteriota bacterium | reverse complement strand
CCGAGTTCCGAGTCCCGACCCCCGAGTGCCGAGCCTCAGCATGATACCGTCCCGCCCGTGACTCATTTGCGAATGCCGCACCCGTTCGTGCTGCTCGTGGGATGCATCGTTATCGCCACGATTCTCAGTTATGTGCTTCCTGCCGGCGAATACGAACGCCGCGCGGATCCCGTCACCGGACGCAATGTGGTCGTCGCTGGTTCCTACCATCCCGTGCCACCTCGACCTGTTGGACCCTTCGAGATGCTCATTGCCGTTCCGAAAGGGATGATCGACGCCGGCTCGGTGATCTTCCTCATCTTCCTTGCCGGCGGCGCCTTCAGCGTGATCGATCGGAGCGGAGCCTTCCAGAGCGCCGTCCATTGGCTCACGGATCGATTCCGCCACCAGACGGTGGCCATCATCCCCATCGTTTCCGTGCTCTTTGCGCTCGGGGGCGCGGTCGAGGGAATGTGGGAAGAGATCGTAGCGCTCGTTCCGGTGTTGTTGCTGCTCGCCAGGCGGGTCGGCTTCGATGCGCTGACGATTGTGTCGATGAGCCTGGGGGCTGCCGGCATCGGCAGCACCTTCAGTCCGTTCAACCCGTTCAGCGTTGGCATTGCGCAACGGCTCGCGCAATTGCCGCTGCTGTCGGGTCTGTGGTTTCGAATGGCCGTTTTTGTTCCGGCGCTTGCCATCTGGGTGTGGGCGACGATGCGGCATGCGCGGCGTACACGAGTCGCGCCGGAGGACGACACGGCTAGCGCTGCGACGAGGCTCGATGGACGACACGTATTTACGCTTCTTGCCCTGGTAGCGATGTTCGCCCTCTACGTGTTTGGCACGCTGCGCTACTCTTGGGGCTTCGACGAGCTGTCGGCTCTGTTCCTGCTGATTGGAATCCTCGCCGGTCTGATAGCGGGGCTAGGCGTGAGCCAAATCGCGGACGCGTTCGTCGACGGATTCAAGGCGATGGCCTACGCCGGGCTGCTCGTCGGGGTCGCACGTGCAATCTTCGTCGTGCTCGAGCAGGGACGCATCGTCGACACGATCATTCAGTCGATGGTCACGCCGCTCGCGCAACTGCCAACGAGCCTCTTTGCGATTGGCATGTCTTTCGTCCAGACGGCCATTGCGTTGCCGGTTCCGAGCAGCTCAGGGCGGGCGGTGTTGACGATGCCGATCCTTGTGCCGCTGTCGGATCTGTTGGGACTGTCACGTCAAGTGACGGTGCTCGCGTACCAGTACGGTCCGGGACTCTTCGGGCAGTTCTCGCCGACTGACGGCGCCCTGATAGCCACGCTCGCGCTCGCCGGTATCCGCTACGAGGATTGGGCGCGGTTCACGATTCCAATCTGCGCCGCACTGTTCGTGTTGAGTCTCGTCGCGATTGCGATTGCCGTTGCGATTGGGTTGACGTAAGAGCCAGGAGCGCGGGGAGGTCCGCGCGACCTCCCCCGTCTGACGAACTTTTACTTACCGCCGGGAACGGGTCTCAGAAACTTCTGGAATGTCCAATGTGCGACCCGGATTCCCAATTGTCGCGCATCCTCCTCGGCCGAGCGGAAATGGATTCCGAGCAGAATGCGCGCGTCGACCACTTCCTGAGCGGCCTGGGAGAAGCTGGTGAAAAAGCGCTCCGGGTTGGCCGCCTGCGCTGGGACCGATCTGACCGAGAAACTCATATCGTCAGTTGCGAAGAACTCCTGGAGTATGCCTGTAAAGGCGCCCGTCAGACCATTTGCACCAGAAACGTAGTCAGGATAGGGCGGGTTCATGGGGTTCGGCGGGGTCACCGGGAGCGTAGAAAAATATGTAGCCCAGCCCGCTTGCGGTTGTGTTCGCGCATTGCCGTCGAGCGCCCCGTCGTGGATTGCCATACTGGGTCGCCAGAAGTTGTAAAAGTACTTGGAGTCCCAGACAGCCATACCAGCGTCGGCACCGGCAACGTTGGCGAGGGCGAAGAGCCGGGCGCTGTCGCCGATGTTGTTCACATTGTTGATGGCAATTCGCCGTAAGGCTTCGTTCCATTGCGCGGGGAAGTTGCCTGACCAGAAGCGACCCATGCTGAGTTGCGCAGCGGATTGCGCTGCACCGTCTCCGATGGTCTTCACCTCGTCATATTCGCGCACGTACCTGGTGCTCTTCATTGGGGGCGGCGGTTCCGGGCGAAACTGCGAGACGCGGTTGAGCGCGAACGGTTCACTGAAAGCCAGGAAGAGGAAGGCCATGGGTACGGTCGATCGCCATTCACCTGGGCTGTTCACTCCGAAGAAGTCTGTGGTGGGAAGCGTCGGGCGATAGTGATTCGAGTGCAGGGCCACGGCGGCTGCTTCGCCCACCGCCAATCCAGGATCGGAGCTGCTGATGCCGTGACTCGTCCGGTAATTGTTGTAAATGGTATCCAGCATCGCCTGCTTGGCTGGATACAGAAGAACCAGGACACGATGCGCGGCTGCTGCGACCGCTGCTGGAAGTGTTCCCGAGCCGGGCGTCGAATAGAAGTACGGCTGGTAGCGACCCTCGATAGCCTGCACCGCGTCGTGGATGGCCAGGTGAACCAGTGCGATGTCGAGAAGTGAGGGAGGGCCGTTCCGCGCGGGCGGTGTTGCGGGCGTTGTTGTCGGATCTCCGACTGCCGCAATCTGCGTGGTTATCGCGTTCCAGTCCGTGACGACATCCGCGTGTGCGGGAACCACACTCGTGAGGAATGCACAGACGACGAGCGCTGTGAGGCATCGCAGTGTCGGCATGATGGTCCTTCCTTGGACTCGGTTCGATGTAAAGGACAGGCGCTCCGCCTGACCCATGAACGTACGTGTTTGAATAACGGTTCGCCGCTCGCGATCGAACGCCGGAAATCCGTAACTCGACTATATGGATATGTAAAACAAGATGGCGGAGTATTGGTCGCTTCTACTCGCGAGTCGATAGCGGGAGTTGCTCTCGCGGGGCGCGATCATGCACGGGAGTACGATGTGGCGCTCGGCGCCACACTCCCAACCCGCGATGTTAGCCCTTGCCTCGCTCGTATCACTCAATCTCAGCGCCGCTGGCCACGCTGCCACAACTGTTTGGCTTCATACGAGAGATTCCGCGTCGGATCAGCCCGAGAACTCATCCACAGATCAACTCGTCAACCCACAAGGCTCTCGGTCAGTCTGCGTACCTTGACGACGCTTACCCGGCTCGAGCGCCCGTCCTCGCAAGCGGCACCACGGACGCCGGCGATGTCCGCGCCGATCGTACAAATCAATGGCAGGTCGCTGGCAGTGAGTTTTCCAGCGAGCGCGACGGTCAGTCGGGCCTCGTGTGCTCTCGCAACCCACGATTCGAGCTGCGCGGGTGGCACGAGCCGGAGCAGGCCAGGTCCGCGCTTGTCTGCCGTGTCCAGCAACACGCCACTGGCACCGGCGCGCGCGGCGATATCGACCAATGCGGTGGGTTCCACGGATGTCGTGCCGCCACTGTCGGCATACGCCACTGCGATGACACCGCAGTTTCGAAGGCTTGAGACCCCCACACCCCGGATGGCGGCTCTCATCAAACGCTCAACGCATGACGGATCGGTCACACCGGCGAAGCCGACCTTGACGAACCCGGCACCGATCCCGCTGTAGTCACCCGCCAGCTGCTCGATTCGATTCTCCTCCGCAGCATCACCGAGCGCGGCACTGACGACGCGGCGGCCGCCTACGGCGGCGTGAATCTCTTGCAGCGTGTCGAGCGTCACGGCGCCAAGCGCCCCCGTCGACGGATCCTTCGCATCGACGATGTCGGCTCCGCCATCGACGGCATCGCGCGCTTCGGTGAAACTGGCGACACTGACGAGCAGCTGCATGATTACCCTGCGGTGGCGGACGCCACGGGTGCGACGATGAGATCTTCGACGAGTTCGAAGAGCGTCCGTCGATGCGCGCGTCGATCTTCGGCGACGGTTGAAGCCGAGGTAGTGACGACCACCAGGTCGAGATCGGGGACGACGATGATGTACTGACCGCCAAAGCCCCAGGCGAAGTACGCCTGATGACCGGCAAGCTCGCGCATCCACCAGCCGTAGCCGTACCGCTGACCGCTGATCGGCGAGGTGCCGCGCGGGACGAACGATTGCTCGATCCATTTCTCGGGGACGACCTGGTGCATTTCTGTGAAGGGGTCTGACCCCTTCACACGCCCTCGCCGCAGATACAGTTCACCGAACACGAGCATCTGCCTCGGGGTGAGGAGCATGTCGTTCCCGCCGAAGTAGATGCCTTGGGGGTCCTGCGGCCAGCGTGCCAGCGTGAACCCGAGTGGTTTCGCCAGTGCGTCCTGGGCGAACTGCCAGGTGCTCGTCTTTGTCGCTTTCGTCAGGATCGCCGAAAGCAGGTGCGTATTGCCGGTGCTGTACTCCATCTGCGTGCCCGGCATTGCCACGAGCGGCTTGGTCAGCGCATGCTGGACCCAGTTCTGGCTTTGCACCCACCTTCCGTAATTGCGATTGCTCGTCGACTCGAGCCCCGACCGCATGGTCAGGAGATCTTCGATCGTGATGCGCAGTTTGCGATCGTCGCGATCCTTCGTCAGCTCGGGGAAGTAGGTGCGGATCGGCGTGTCCGGACCTGGTACGAGTCCGCGCTCGATGGCCACGCCGACCAGCGCCGACACGATGCTCTTGGAGACTGATTTCACGTTGGCCGGACGACCGGAACGCGTGCCGTTGAAATATCTTTCGAGCACGATCTCGCCACGGCGGCTGACGAGCAGGCTGTAAAGGCGGGGCAGCTCGCTTGCGGCGCGAACCGCGTCGGCGAAGCTGTCGGCCTGCGCAGCACTGACGGCTGCCGGATTCTGGCGCGCGTGGAGACCACTCACACACAAGGCGCAGGCCGCGCACGCGAGGAAGAAGATTCTTGCGGTCACTCCGTGATGTATTAGATCTTAAGACACCGGGTGTGATTTCGGTTCCCGTCCAAGAAAATCACACCCGGTGTCTTTGAAAGGAAATACCATGGACCGGAGAACGTTTCTGGCATCGACGGTGGGAGCCGCTGCATTACAAGCGGTCGCGCGCGCGCAGACGCCGCAACAGGTCTCTCCTGTGCCGACACCACGCGACTGGTCCCGGCCCGAGCCAATCGCGTATCCCGATCCCGACATCATCGCGCTCGACCCCCGCTTCCGCCAGTACATCGTCGCGAACACCCCGATCAGGCGACATCACATTGGAACGCTGTGGGCCGAGGGGCCGGCGTGGAACGGCGTCGGCCGTTATCTCGTGTGGAGCGATATCCCCAACAACGTCCAGATGCGCTGGATCGAGGAGGACGGGCGTGTCACGACGTTCAGGAATCCGTCCGGCTACAGCAATGGCAATACGTTCGATTACGAGGGACGCCAGCTGTCATGCGAACACGGCGGCCGCCGCGTCGCCAGATACGAGCCGAACGGAACCGTGACCACGATTGCCGAGCGTTACGATGGCAAACGCCTCAACTCGCCCAATGACATCGTCGTTCATCCCGACGGCGGCATCTGGTTTACCGATCCGTTCTACGGCATTCGCGGAAACTACGAGGGCTTCAAAGCGCAGCAGGAGTCGAAGGAGTCGGTCTACCGTGTGGACGGCAAGAGCGGGCAGATCGCCAAGGTCACCGACGAAGTCGGTCAACCGAATGGGATCTGTTTCTCGCCTGACTATCGAAAGCTCTATGTCGCCGATACCGGAATGCCGCGCGAGATCAAGGTGTGGGACGTCGACGGCGGCCAGCTGCGCAACGGCAAGCGTTTCGTGCAGTTCGACATTCCCGGCACCGCCGCCCCGTCGGCGGCGGACGGCATTCGCTGCGACGCCGACGGCAACATCTGGGCCGGCGCGCGCCCGGGAGTGCAGGTCTTTGCGCCCAACGGCGATCGTATCGGGATGATCCGGCTTCCCGAGACATGCGCCAACATCTGTTTCGGTGGTGTGCGACGCAATCGATTGTTCATGACGGCGAGCCAGTCGTTGTACAGCGTGTACGTCGAGACCGTCGGCGCGCACATCGCGTAGTACTGGCTTTACTCGCGTCGAGCTTCAGCCTGCGCGATCATGTTGATGCCGAGGCTGAAGCCGCCGCTCGACATCAACGTATTTGCATCAGCTTTCTTGCCTGATTGATCGCGACAGACGCAGGCATCAGCCTCATTGCGCAGTCGCGGAGCCACACTGCAACGGGATTGCTCCACTGCGCGACGGCGCCGAAGCGCCGCGACGCGCGGACAATGCTGTTCGCGCGCGAGACGCGCCGCTCCTCGTATTGCAGGAGCGCGTGTTCGAGCGATGACGTTGCGGCGAGACATTGATCGAGCACAACTGCATCTTCGATCGCCTGGCCGGCGCCTTGTCCCAGATTCGGCGTCATCGGGTGCGCGGCATCGCCCAGTAGCACCACTCGTCCAGAGTGCCAGCGCTCAATCGGCTCCCGATCGTAGATATCGGTACGTACGATGCGATCGGTCGGGGTTGCTTCGATGATGTCGGCCACGGGTTGGTGCCATGATCCGAATCGCCCCATCAGCTCACGGTGCACGTCGACGTCCTTCCCGCCGGGAGGTGCATCGGCCACCGCGAACCAGTAGATCTCGCCGAACCCGATCGGCACGATACCAAAGCGCTCGCCTCGCCCCCAACTCTCGCTGGTTCGACCGGGCGGCGTGACGCTGTTGCCAGGTGTCACGCCTCGCCAGCTCGTATATCCCGAGTACGCCGGCGGCTCCGCGCCCATCAATCGGGCGCGAACGCTGGAGTGGAGGCCATCGGCGCCGGCGAGCAGATCTGCATCGACGCGTTGTCCGCTCATGAGCGGCACGTGAACGGATCTCGCGTCCTGCTCGAAGGAGGCGACCTGCGCGCCGGTCGTGACGGCGTGCGAACCGACCGCGTCGAGCAGGAGAGCGTGCAGCCGTCGGCGGTGCAGCGCGACGAGCGACGCGCCCATGGATTGATAGACCTCGGTGAGATCGACTTCGGCCCCCAGTGGTCGCCCGCGCGAGTCCTGAATGATCGCGCGCTCCACGACGACGCCCGCCCTCATCACTGCCTCGCCAAGCCCCAGAGTCTGGAGGGCTTTCACGCCGTTCGCCGGCAAAGCGATTCCCGCGCCCACGGCTGTGAGCTGACTCGCCCGCTCGACGACACTGACGCGAACACCGCGACGCCTCAGCGCAACGGCGAGCGTCAGGCCGCCGATTCCTGCGCCCGCGATGACGACGTTGGAGACCATTACGAGACATCGTACTTGGAGTGACTCGGCGGGTCTAAAGACCCGCCGCTACGATCTCCAAACTCCCAACCGCTCAACTGCCAACTGTCCAACTCCCAAAGGCCTTTCGCACGGCGGCAGGCCGCCGCCAGATCACAGCCGCGTGGTCGAGGCGCTAGTTGCGGCGAGTGGTGGTGAGCGCGTTGAGGTCGTCGCGGGCGAATCTGTTGCTGGGATCGATGTCGAGCGAACGCTGCAGGTGAGCGATAGCTTCCTGACGTGCGCCGGTCTCGGCTAACGCCGCGCCGAGGTGCCAGTGCGACAGCGCGGAGTTCGGATCGAATGCCAGCGCCTTTCGGAACGCGTCGATGGCGTCATTCATGGCACCATGCGCAGCGCGATCCACCCCGAGTGTGTTGTACATCTCGGCGCCTTCGGGGACGATCGCGCCCAGGTACGCGCTTCCCGCAACCCGCCGGGGGCCGGCGTCGTTCGTCGACTCGGCGAGGCGAGCGCCTTCCGCCGCAGACGATCGATACGCGAGATCGATCAGGCGCATATACAAATCCAATCCGGCAACGCGTGGCGCAGGCTTGCCATCTACGAAACAGCGCGGACACCACTCGGGCAGCTGACGGAGGTCGACGACGGCGGCTGGAACGTCTTCGCCAGGGTTCAGAGCGGAGATCACGCTGTATTCGCTGAATGGCCAATCGTCGGTCAATGGAGTCGTGCTGCGCGTGGCGGCCTTCAGCCTCGACGCGGATCCAACGAACATCCCGGCGATTTCTCGGACGCTTCCGAGATCCAGTCGGCTCAGATCGTCATGCACGGCTGGCCGGTTTTCGAGCGTCGTGCCAATGCGGTCGGGGTCGAGCTCGATCGTGTCGCCGCGCGTGCCGACGAGCAGCAGGTCTGCCTGCGCGCCCGAGAGAAGCACTGACTGCGGGAAGACATCGATGAATGCGCGAATCATCGACAACGCCGTCGTCGTTGGCACCTGATAGGTCGGGAGCCACTGGCTGACGAACCCGTGAGGCGTCAGCCGCGAACGGGCCAGCTCGTAGAACTCCTTCGAATACAGTGCCGCCACACCCGCGTAGGCAATCGGCGGCGGCTCGAGTGTGATCAGATCGTACGTGCCCGGCGCCTGCATCTGAAGATGCTGCCGTCCATCGTTGACGTAGACCGTTACTCGCGGATCGGCGAGAACCGAGTGATTCGCTTCCGCGAAATACGACGCGTGTTCGAGGATGGCGCGCGACAAATCGGCGATCTCCACGCGGCGGATCGAAGGGTGGCGCGTCGCGGCATCCGTCGTGTTGCCCACGCCAAAGCCGATGACAAGCGCTGATGTCGGGTTGTCGGCCATCAGCAGCGGGATATGAGCCAATGCGCGCATGTAACGCTGCGACAACCAGGCGGTCGAGGACATCGCATGGCCGTTCGTCAGCAGCAGTCGTCCATCGCGTGCGTCGGTGATGGTGATGACTTCGGTCAACCCTTCACGCTGTGCCAGGATCCGCGGCGCGTCGCTCACGCTGCCCAGGGCGCGTCGAATCACGAAGTCGCCTGGCAGGATGAGGCACACGGCAACAGCCGACGCCGCGG
>JBKPNV010000034.1:0-31861 GCA_046732795.1 Acidobacteriota bacterium | reverse complement strand
CAGAGGAAATCAAGGCGATTGACATCTCCATCGGCCCGACCGGAGAGGAACTTCCGCCCGGCAAAGGAAACGCCAAGGACGGCGCGCAGCTCTATCGCACGAAGGGTTGCGCGGCATGCCACGGGGCGCAAGGCATCGAAGGCCCGGCTCCCAATCTGAAAAGCAAAGATCCCAAGAACCCCGATGTCTGGGCGCGGGGACGAATCCTGCCGCTTCGCGCGCCGTTTGCGACGATCGTCTGGGATTACATCAATCGCGGCATGCCTCTCAACAGAGAGGGCACGCTGACCCCCGACGAGGTGTACTCGCTGACGGCGTATCTCCTCTTCATCAACGATGTGATCCCGGAAGACCAGGCACTCGATCAGCAGAGTCTGCCCAAGGTCAAGATGCCCATCGGCGACAACTATGCCTTGGTGCCTGCTGATTGGAAGCCGGGCACGCGAAGGCTGAAAGGGTACCCCTACTAAACGCGCGATCGCGGAGGACCACATATGAGAATCGGTGCGTGTGTCATCGCGTTGCTGCTGGTGGCGACGTCCGCCCTCGCGCACCACAGCAACTCGGCGTTCGACGGCGACAAGGTGACGGTGCTCACAGGCACAGTCGTGGAGTGGAAGTGGACGAACCCGCACGTGTGGATCATTCTGTCGGTCGATGACGGCAAGGGCGGCAAGGCGCAGTGGTCTATCGAGGGACGTACACCCGGCCAGTTGGTTCGCGCGGGCTGGTCGAAGACCACACTGAAACCCGGCGAGACGATTACGGTCGATTTCAGCCCGGCGAAGGACGGCAGCCCCACCGGCCTCCTGACGCGCGTCAGGCGCGCTGATGGCACCGTCGTCGGTGACCCAGCGCCGCCGGCGACTCAGTAGTCACAGATGAAGGACAACGTCATGTCGAAGACCGTTGCCGTGTTCTCTTCGGTGCTCCTGTGCCTGCTGTTTGTATCGATGGCATTGCTTCGCGCGCAAACAACGCCACCACCGGACTTCACCGGCGTGTACGCGCCGATCGATCCGTTTGGTCAATCAAGAACCGGTGGAGGCGGCCGCTCCGCGGCGCCGCCACCGGCGCCGGGCCCTCGCGGAGAGGTACCGCCACCGCGACCGGTGTTGGTTTTGGATGGACGTGCGGGCCGGCCGGACAACGCGCCGAAGCTGACGCCGGAGTACCTGGCCAAATGGGAAGTGATTCGGAAGTCGCGCATGGCCGGCTCGGATGAATTCGATCCGAACGTCAGGTGTCTCTCTGGCGGCATGCCCAACATGATGTCGATGACCTACGGCATGGAAATTCAACACACCAAGAACAAGATCACCATGTATGGCGAGTTGAACGACGTGTATCGTCGGATTTTTCTGGACGGTCGCAAGCCGGCGCAGAAAGTCCTCGATGATCCGACGTTCGCCGGGTATTCCACGGGGCATTGGGAAGGGGATACGTTGGTGGTGGACACGGTGGCCATTCGCGAAGACACGCTGTTCGACACGTTCTCGCCGCACAGCGATCAGTTCACCGTGCGCGAGCGCATCAGGTTCACATCGCCTGGCGTGCTCGAGGATCGGATCACCTCGATGGATCCGAAAGCGCTCGTCGAGCCCTTTACCTCGGTCCGAACGTATCGGAAGGTGGCGCCGCCGAACGACGAGTTGCGCGAGTTCTCCTGCGCGGAGGGATTGGGGTCCGTGAAGTAGACCGCGAACTCAGACTCATCGCCGCGGATGTCCCGTCCGTCGCGAATCAGTCGGTCCAGTGGGATGCCGACTCGACCGCCGGGGCGGGCACGCCCGGCGCGCCCTCCTGTTGACCAGCGATCGTGATGGCAAAGATCACCATCGCGGCCACTTCACAGCCGGCGGCAACGAGCGTGAGCGTCCGTGGACCACGGATCAGGAGCGCACCGCCAAGTATTCCAGCGGCGGCCTGCCCGAGGTAGATCGCCGACGAGTTGAGCGAGAGGACGATCGTGCCCACCGGGCCGGCCATGTGGAGCAGGCGCTTCTGCTGTGCCGGCGCAAACATCCACCCAACCACGGCCCAGCACGCGACAAGCGCCGTGAGAATGACCACGGCGGTCGGACGAGGCAGCGTGGCGCGACTGAACAGCCACAATGCCCCGAAGACGATCACCATGCCACTCAGTGAGAGCGTCACAACCCGCCGCGGCGGATGACGATCGATGAGCCACCCCGAGAGGAGGTTCGACGCGACTGCGCACATGCCGAAGACGAAGTAAAGAACGGTGATGCTGACGCCTTCGAGGTGCGCGGTCTCGCTGGCGAACCACGCCAGGTAGGTGTAGACGCTGAAGACGCCCATCACTGCGACGGCCGTCACCGTGAGCGCGCCCAGCACACCAGGAATCGCGACGGCCGCCAGCCGGTCGCCGATCGAGACGATCGGGGCGGGGGGCACCGGTGGAAGCGCGCGCGCCAGCGCTCCCCACGCAATGGTGCTGAGGGCGGCGACGAAGAGAAACGTGTACCGCCAGTTCAACCCCTGACCGATGAGGGTTCCGATTGGTACTCCGAGCGCGGTGGCGACGGTCAAGCCCGACAACACCGCCGCAAGTGCGCGTCCGCGTTCGGATATCGGTGCGACCGTGGCGGCGGTGGCCGACGCGGCCGGCATGTAGAGCCCGGCGACGAGAGCGGCGGCGGCGCGCGCCACGATCATCATTGCGAACGACGGGGCCACGGCCGCCAGCACGTTCGCTGCCGTGAAGCACGCCAGCGACAGCATGAGGACACGGCGCCTTGATGCGGTGCCCGTGACGACCGCCATGACTGGCGCCGCGAATGCGTAGACACCAGAGAAGACGGTGATCAGAAGCCCCGCCTGCGGCAGGGTCACGCCGAGATCGCTCGCGATCTTGGGAAGGACGCCGCTAATGACGAAGGCATCGGTGCCCAGCGCGAACGCGCCCAGCGCCAGCATCAGCACCGGCCGGCGGGCGCTGCCGCCGGGCAGCGCGTCGGCGAATCCGTTCAGCAATCGCATCCCGCTACTCTACCGGGAACGCCGTATTGCCAGAAGGTCATTCCGGAGGCGTTGACTTCGGCTCGCCAGCGGCGGACGATGGTTCTATGGGTCGTGCGTTGCTGTTTGCAACGTTGGTGGTCATCGGCGCGCGGCACGAATCTGCGCAGGCACAGGCGCAGGGCACGCTCCACATCACGGTCACGCTGACTGATGCCACGGGAAAGACGACGCCGGTGGCACGCCATGCGCTGCTCATCAGCGACGAGCCGCCAACCACGGAGCCGAGACGCATTTTCACCACACTGGCTGGTACGGCCGATGTCTCGTTGCGCCCTGGTCACTATGTCGTGGAATCCGATCAGCCGATGGCGTTCCAGGGCAAGAGCTACGAATGGTCGCGTCGCCTCGAGATTGTCGCCGGACGTGACGCGACGCTCGCGCTGACAAACGACAACGCATCGGTCGGCGCCGTGACAGCCGCGGCGACATCAGCCACAGCTCCAGCGACGGACCCTTCGCTTCTCGCATCTGAGTGGCAGGAGAGTGTCGTAGCGTTGTGGACGCCGACCCAGCACGCGTCGGGATTTGTCGTCGATGCCCGCGGCCTGATCGTGACCAATCAGCGCGTCGTCGGCACGGCGACATCCGCCGAGGTGCAGTTTGCAGAGGACGTCAGGGTAAGAGCGACCGTTCTGGCGCTGGATCCTGAGCGCGACGTGGCCATCCTCTGGGTCAATCCGTCGCTTGCTGCATCACTGCGACCGCTGCCGCTCGGATGCGGCGAGACGAAGCCGTCGGTGGCGAACCGGCAGGCGCTGTACACCGTCGACGTGGGGATGGAGGGACAAAAGCGCCTGACGCCCGGGGACGTGACTGGCGTCGGGCCGCGTCTGATTCTGGCGGACATGAGACTCGTGCGGGCCAGCGCGGGCGGGCCGGTTTTTACGGCAGCTGGCCTGATTGGATTCACGACGCTGGATGATCGGGATCCGGATGCCCGTTCGGATGCGCGGATCGTCAGGATCGACCAGGCCTGCGAAGTGATCGCCTCGGCAGAGAAGAAGATGGCCGAGACGACAGCGCCCGATTCGACGCACCTGCCGCTCGATCCGCGGCCGGTTGCCGTCAGCGCGCTCACCGAGGCGGTGAAGAATCGCGCCGGCAGTCTGAGTCCGTACTCGATGAGCACGATCGACTTCGACATCGCGTTCATCACACCGGTTCACGTCTACGGCGCGAAGGATCAGGTGCGGCGTCCCGTGATGGACTTCGGCAACTGGTCGGAATACCTTGCCGACTATCCGCGCGCGCTGCTGGTGCGCGTCACGCCAAAGATGGCGGAGGGTCTATGGGCCAAGATGGCGCGCGGCGCGGCGATGACGCAAGGGATGGAGCTGCCGCCGATGGCGCGCGCGAAGGCTGGATTCCTGCGGATGCGCGCCTTCTGCGACGACACGGAGGTGACGCCGATCCACCCGTTCGCGGTCTCACACCGCGTCTCGCAGACCGAGGCGATCTACGAAGGGCTCTACGTGTTTGATCCTGCTGCGCTCGGTCCGTCGTGCAGCGCGGTCAAGCTGACGGTCTACTCCGAAAAGGAGCCCGACAAGGGCGACACCCGCGTCGTCGATCAGAAGCTGCGCGAGCAGATCGCGCGAGATTTCGCGCCGTTGTGAGCGCGATTCCCGGGCTGCCGCGAAAGGCGACAGCGCGGATGGCGGCTCCCACGCGGGCGAACCGGGATCAAGGTCGCGCAAGAACAGCCGCCATGTTTTATGATACCGGCCACTTCAGGGCGGCAACGTTTCCGTCGATCATCGGCCGCACGTCGCTTCGCAGGGGCGGCGGCCAGGCACGGAGCACCTCATGGCAAGTGCGTTCAGAGGTTCGACTGTTGTTGTGGCTCTTGCATCGGCGGTCATCACCGCGCTCGTGACAGTCACGGTAATGACACGGGCGATCAACCGGCCTTCACAGGCGGCCGCCGTCCCACGCACCGCTGACGGAAAGCCGGACTTCAGCGGAATCTGGCAAGCCCTCAACGAAGCCCATTGGGATCTCGAGGCGCATGAAGCGCGACCGGGTGCGGTCATGCAGCAAGGCGTCTATCCCTACGAGTACGCGCGCGTGCCCGCGGCCCCCGTGCTTGCGCTCGGTGCCGCCGCCGGCGTGCCCGGATCTGTCGGCGTCGTCGCGGACGATGGCAAGATCCCGTACAAGCCAGAGGCCGCAAAGATCAAGATGGAGAACGGAGCGCATTGGATCGACCGCGACCCGGAGCTCAAGTGCTATCTGCCGGGCATTCCGCGCGCGATGTACATGCCGTATCCGTTCCAGGTCGTGCAGAGCGCTAACAAGATTCAGATGGCGTTTGCATTCTCGACGGCGGCCCGCACGATCCACCTGGACGAGGTGGAGGGGCCACCCGATCTGACCTACATGGGGCATTCAGTCGGACACTGGGATAGCGATACGTTGGTCGTGGACGTAACAGAATTCAATGGCAAGAACTGGTTCGACAGGGCGGGCAACTACCATAGCGAGGCACTGCACCTGACTGAGCGCTTCACGCCGATCTCCATAGACGCCATTCAGTACGAAGCGACGATCGAAGACCCAAACGTGTTCACCCGACCGTGGAAGATCGCGATGCCGCTCTATCGACGGCTGGAGCCGAACGCGCAGTTGCTTGAATATCGATGCATGGAGTTCGCTGAGGAGTTCATGTACGGAGGCCTCCGCAAGCAGCCGCTCGTCCACCACTGGGAAGGCGAGACCCTGATCGTGGATATCAAGCGGAAGGCTTTGGAGGGGGACAAGCTCCAGGACTGGTACCGCAGGTAAGCAGTCCCTGCAACGCGGGAGTCACCGGAGGAGGTTTTCCGATGATGAAGAAATTCGTCGTTGTTGCCGCCGGTTGCGGTCTTCTTCTCGCGATCGCGAGCGCGCCGCTCGGAGCGCATCACTCGTTCGCGGCCGAGTTCGACGCGAACAAGCCGGTGAAGTTCAAGGGTACCGTCACGAGAATGGAGTGGGTCAACCCCCACGTCTGGCTGCACATGGACGTCAAGACGCCCGACGGAAAGACCGAGAACTGGGCGTTCGAAGCGGGTACGCCGAATGTACTGTTCCGGCGCGGCTTCACCAGGAAATCCCTTCTGCCGGGCACGGTCATCGTGATCGACGGGTATCAAGCAAAAGACGGATCGCGGAGAGCGAACGGGCGGGATATCACATTCGAAGACGGGAAGAAGCTCTTCATGGGCTCATCGGGGATAGGTGCGCCGTACGAATTGAATCAGAAGCCCGAGCCGGTCAAGTAAGCCGCTGGATGGGCGTGCGCGCTTTCCGATTCGCTCGGTGAGAAGTCTTCAGGAGGTTCACGATGAGCAGGACATTGTTCCAAGTACTCGGCGTTGCCGCAGTGCTGCTCTTGGTGGTCGTGCTCCTCAGGTTGGCTCGAGCCCCGCTCGATGCCAAGACGCCGGTGGCGGGCGGCTCGCCAGCGACCGCGTGGGGAGAGCCCGATCTGCAGGGGATCTGGACCAGAACGACGAACGAACCGTTGCAGCGGCCGGCGCGATTCAAGGACCGCGAATTTCTCACCGACGAGGAACGGGCGGAACTCGATAACAGAATCTCGGACATTGTCGGGCGTGAATCCGACGAGAACCGCCGCTCACGCGGCACGGAACAGGATGTCAGCGGCGGCTATAGCGCGTCTGTCTTCACGTCTCACCTGCCAGTGGGTCGCCGAACATCGCTGATCGTCGATCCGCCCGATGGACGAATGCCTGGACTGACGGCGCAGGAGCAGAAGAAGCGCAATGACTTACGAGAGTATGCATTCGCCCTCCTCCAATCCACCGATGTGTGCAAGAACAAGCTGCTCGCGTGTACCGGCTGGAAGTACGGTCCGCCTTCCGCGCGACGTACACAAGCGCCTCCCTCCTACATCATGGACGGCATCATCGGGGGCGGGGGCGGCGGCATCAATCGCTCCGACGGTCCCGAAGATCGCGTCTTGAGCGAGCGTTGTCTGTCCTCGTCGCTGCCCGATTTCGGCGGCTTCCGGCGGATCGTGCAGTCAAAGGGACAGGTCGCGATCTTCTACGACGTGGGTCAGGGACAAGGCTGGCAGCGCGTGATCCCAATCACCACCGCACCGCACCTTCCCGCCAGCGTCCGTCTCTGGTGGGGGGACTCGCGCGGTCGATGGGAGGGAAACACGCTCGTTGTCGATGTGACGAACTTCTCGCCAAAGTCCAACTTCCAAGGGGCGCATGAGAATCTTCACCTCGTGGAACGTTGGATGCGCACCGACGCCGAGACGCTGCAGTATACGGTCACAATCGAGGATGCCACGGTGTGGACCGCACCCTGGACCGTGACGCTCGATCTGAAGAAGCAAGACGAAAAAGCCAATCGGATTTATGCCGAGCCGCGGTGTCACGAAGGCAACTACGGGCTGGCGACGATGCTGGCTGGGGCTCGGGAAGACGAGCGCGCATTCGTGGCGGGACGAGGGCCTGATCCGGCCACGAAGTGTCTCGCGGGGTGCGGAGGGTTTGCCGGAGGGTTCGCCGAAGAGGGCGAGGACGCAAACCCGATTAGATGACCTCGCGCGACGTGGAATTCGCCGGATTTCTTCGAGATTTCAACTATCTGCACGCGTTGCGGGGCGCTTGGAAACAGGTGTCGCCAACCCTCGTACTCGGCTACACTGTGCCCTGACTGAAGGTGTATGCCTGGGATGGAACGGATGGTGCCCACGGCTTTTCCGAGTGCGAGACTCGCGACCACCTGTGTGGCGTGGTTGGTGTTGATCGTGTCCCTGGGCATCCAGGCACGACCGTCCGCACAACAACCGGCGCCGCCAGCGAAAAGCGCCCAGCCATCGTCCCCCATCGGTGCCGTGTCAGCGGCGTCGAGCCAGCGCCAGACGCTCGATCGCTACTGTGTCACCTGCCACAACCAACGACTCGTTACAGCCGGATTGAAGCTGGACGACGCCGATGTCGCCAACCCGGGCGCAGGCGCTGAGATCTGGGAAAAGGTCGTACGCAAGCTTCGTACTGGCATCATGCCGCCTCCCAACATGCCGCAGCCCTCGATGGACGATCGCGTGGCGCTGCTGTCATGGTTGGAAACGTCGCTCGACAAAGCCGCCGCCGCGAAGCCGAATCCGGGCCGCACTGAAACATTGCGGCGTCTGAATCGTACTGAGTATCAAAACGCCATCCGAGATCTCCTGGCCGTCGACATCGACGCCGCATCGCTCCTGCCCGCCGATGAAAGCGGGCACGGCTTCGACAACGTGACGGTCGGCGACTTGCCCCCCGCTCTTCTCGACCGATACATTTCGGCTGCGCAAAAAATCAGCGCGCTGGCAATCGGGAGCACGCAAACTTCTCTTCAGAGCGACATCATTCGTGTGCCGCCCGATGCCACGCAGGAGGGGCATGTCGAGGGACTGCCGGTCGGCACGCGCGGCGGCGTTGTGTTTCCTTACACGTTCGTGCAGAACGGCGAGTACGACCTGCAGATCTATCTCGCGCGCGGTTATTCCGGGGATGTCGATGGTTTGAAGGATCCGCAGCCTCATGAGATCAAGGTGTTGCTCGATCGGACGCCGATTGGAGAATTTACTGTTCAGAGACCTGAAAACGGCGACGACTCGCTCATCGACAAGAATCTGAAGATTCGCGTACCCGTGACGGCCGGTCCGCATCAAGTCGGCGTCACGTTTGTGAAGAATTCTTCCTCACTGCTCGAAACCGGGCGCCAGCCTCTCCAGTCGCGATTCAACGAGAGGCGACATCCGCGCGTCACTCCGGCGATTTCCCAGGTGTCTGTCACGGGACCATACGCGCCGCAGGGCGCCGACGACACGCCGAGCCGCCACCGGATATTCGTCTGCCGCCCCGCCTTCGCCAAAGGCTCCGGCGAGGCAGGCCCGTCAACGTCCGAAGAGACAGCGTGCGCGCGCCGGATCCTATCTGCATTGATACGGCGCGCGTACCGTCGCCCGATTTCCGAAGCCGATCTGGAACGCCCCATGGCGTTCTACCGTGAGGGGAAGTCAGAGCGCGACTTCGAGGCGGGAATAGGGAAGGCCTTGACGGCGGTGCTCGTCAATCCTGAGTTCCTTTTCCGCGTCGAGGCGGATCCTGCCAAGACGCCCGCGGGTGCCGCGTATCGCATCAGCGATCTCGAGCTCGCATCTCGCCTGTCGTTCTTTCTCTGGAGCAGCGTGCCCGATGACGCGCTGCTCGATGCGGCCATTCGCGGAGAGCTCCGCCGGCCAGAGGTGCTCGAGCGGCATGTCCGCAGAATGCTCGCCGATCCTCGCTCGTACAATCTCGCCAGCAACTTCGCCGGCCAGTGGCTCCGGCTGCGCAACGTGACATCGGTCGACCCGAACGTGCGCTTGTATCCTGACTTCGACGACAACCTCCGTCAGGCGTTTCGCACGGAGACCGAGCTCTTCGTCGACAGCGTCGTGCGCGAAGATCGAAGTGTGCTCGACCTGCTGAGGGCGGACTATACGTTTCTCAACGAGCGCCTGGCGAAGCATTACGGGATCCCCAACGTCTACGGCAGCCGCTTCCGTCGCGTCGAGCTCGGACCTGACAGCAGGCGCGGTGGATTGCTGCGGCAGGGCAGTGTCCTGGCCGTAACGTCTTATGCGACGCGGACGTCGCCTGTCATTCGTGGCGTCTGGGTCTTGAGCAACATCGTCGGTGCGCCGCCGCCGCCCCCGCTTCCGAATGTGCCGGCGCTCGACGGCAACGTGCCCGCCAATCTTCCCGTACGGGAGAGAATGGCCGCGCATCGCGCCAGTCCCGTGTGCGCGAGCTGCCATCGGACGATCGATCCCGTGGGATTCGCGCTGGAGAATTTCGATGCGGTCGGTCGTTGGCGCGACAACGAAGGAGACAGCGGGCCGATTGACGTGTCCGGCACGCTGCCGGGCACAGGCGATATCAAGGGCGTGTCCGGCCTCGAAGATGCTTTGCTCCAGCGTCCGGACCTCTTCGCCACAACGCTGACAGAGAAGCTTTTGACGTTCGCGCTTGGCCGTGGCGTCGAGTATTACGATGCGCCGGCGGTGCGGAAGATTCTGCGCGAGGCCCAGCCCGCTGGCTACCGCTTCTCGTCGCTCATTCTGGGAATCGTGAACAGTGCGCCGTTTCAGATGAGGAGATCGTCATGATCATTACGAAGAAAGCGCTCCCCCGGCGCACCTTCTTGAAGGGCATGCAGGCCACGCTGGCGCTGCCTCTGCTCGACGCGATGATCCCCGCGGCAACAGCCTTGGCAAAAACGGCGGCCAAGCCGGTGTCACGGCTTGGATTCGTGTTCATCCCGATGGGATGCGACCGCGCCCGGTGGACGCCGGTGAGTGATGGGAGCACGCTCAACGAGTTGTCGCCCATCCTTGCCCCGCTGGAACCGGTCAGGGAACAGCTGACGGTCTTCACCAACCTTCGGCTGGAACAATCCTACCCGGGCACGCACGACACATCGAACGCCGGATTCCTGAGCGCCGCATTCGCCAAACACACGGAGAGCTCGGACTACCATCTCGGCACCACCGTCGACCAGGTTGCGGCGAAGCAAATGGGCCGCGACAGGCAGTTGGCGTCGCTCGAGCTGTCGATGGATTTGAACCCGCTCGCCGGCGTGTGCAACAACGGCTACGCGTGCGTCTATCAGAATTGTCTCTCCTGGTCTTCGCCAACGACGCCGCTTCCGTCCGAGGCGCATCCGCGCATCGTGTTCGAGCGCCTTTTCGGCGAAGGCGAAAGCGCCGAGGGCCGTCGCGCAGCACTGCGCGATCGAAACAGCCTGCTCGATTCGTTCAGCGACGACATCGCGCGGCTCAAACGGAAGGTCGGGGTGACCGACAGCGTTCGTCTCGATCAGTACCTCGACAGCGTTCGCGAGGTCGAGCGCCAGATCCAGCGCGCCGAAGCGGGAGCGGCGAAGAATCCTGCGCCGGATCTCGATCGGCCGGTGGGTGTGCCGGCCGCGTTTGCCGACCACGCGAAGCTGATGTTCGACCTGCAGGTCCTGGCGTTTCAGGCGGACATCACGCGGGTTGTGACCTTCCAGCTCGCGCGCGAACTGAGTAACCGCACGTATCCGGAAATCGGCGTCCCCGACCCGCACCATCCCACGAGTCATCACGGCAACAATCCCGAGAAGCTCGCGAAGATTGCGAAGATCAATACGTTCCACGTGCTGCTGTTCGCGGAGTTCCTCGAGAAACTGAAGTCCACACCGGACGGCGACGGATCGTTGCTTGACAACACTGTCTATTTGTACGGAAGCGGGATGGGCAACTCGAGTCTGCACGACCACGAGAACCTTCCCATTCTCGTCGCAGGTGGCGCCGCGTGCGGCATGAGAGGTGGGCGGCACATCCAGTACAAAGACGGCACGCCGCTGGCCAATCTCCATCTCACGTTGCTCGACCAGGCGGGGGTTCATCTCGATTCATTCGGCGACAGTAAAGGCAAGATCGACGACCTCTTCGATCCGGTGTCCCTGTAGTCGATCACGTTTCGATTCAGACGTACGTACGAGCCGCCTTCAGCCGGCCAGGACTCTGCAGCAACTGCGGGAGACGCCGCATGGATTACGGACGAATCGCTCGACTCTCTCTGTTGATGTTCGCCGTGGCCGGCACAGCCCACGCTGCGGACAAAGCGCCGCTGGCCGACGCGGCCGAGCACCGCAACAGCGGGCTCGTTCGCGAGCTTCTCGCCAAAGGCGCCGACGTCAATGCTGCGCAGGCCGATGGCATGACGGCGCTGCACTGGGCCGTCAACAACGACGACGCGGAGATGGCGGGACAGCTGGTGCGATCGCGCGCCAACGTAAACGCCACGAATCGATACGGAGTGCCTCCGCTCTCCATAGCCTGCACGAATGGCAACGCAGCCCTGGTCAGACTGCTACTCGACGCCGGCGCCAATGCGAATACCTCGCTACCCGGTGGAGAGACCGTTCTCATGACGGCGGCACGCGTCGGTAGTATCGAAGCTGTCAAGGCGTTGCTCGCCCGCGGCGCCAATCCCAACGCGCAGGAGCGGCGGGATCAGACGGCGCTCATGTGGGCCGCCGCCGAGGGCCACGCGACGGTCGTGCGAGCCCTCATCGAAGCAGGCTCCGCGATTAACGCGACGCTGCCATCCGGATTCACACCGCTGTTCTTCGCGGTGCGCGAGGGCCACGTCGATGTGGTGCGTGTGCTCCTCGAGGCAGGCGTGAACGTCAATGAGACGTTACAGCCCAAGGCGGATCGACCTGCGTCGCCACTCGGCACGAATTACAAACCAATCAGGAGTGGCACCAGTCCATTGATGCTGGCGGTGGAGAACGGCCACTTCGAGTTGGCGATGGCATTGGTCGAGGCTGGTGCCGATCCCAACGATCAACGGTCAGGATTCACTCCGCTGCACGCGATTAGCTGGGTGCGGAAACCGGATGCCAGTGACGTTGGCGATCCGGCACCCATCGGATCGGGATCGCTGACGAGCCTGCAATTCGTTCACGCGCTCGTGGGCCGGGGCGCCAACGTGAATGCGCGTCTGGCCAAGGGCGTCCCGCGTCCACCGGCTTCGGCAACGATGCTCGGCACCGAGGGCGCGACGCCTTTTCTGATGGCTGCCGACCGGGCGGACGTCCCGTTGATGCGCGAGCTCGTAAAGGCGGGCGCAGACCCGTTCCTCCCGAATGCCGACAAGAGTACGCCGCTCATGGCCGCAGCGGGCCTCGGCACATCGGACCCGCTGGAGGAGGCCGGCACGGAGGACGAAGCACTGGACGCGGTAAAGATGCTGCTCGACCTTGGCGCGGACATCAACGCTGTCGACAACAAGGGCGACACCGCCATGCACGGCGCGGCGTATGGCAACTTTCCGGCGATCGTGCAGCTGTTAGCGGAACGCGGTGCCGACGTCAACGTCTGGAAGCAGCCCGACAAGGAGGGAAGGACGCCGCTGTTCATCGCCGAGGGCTACAAAGCGGGAAGGCCGCAGCCTTCACGCCCGACGATCGATGCCCTCGAGCACCTCATGGCAGCTGCAGGAGTTTCCACGGAGGGGGTCAGACCGCGCATACGGGATATCTACGAAAAGCAGCCAGTCGCTCCCGAGAAACCGCAAAAACCGTAGAGTTCCAGGCCGACTTCTTTGGCCGCGTCCCGGGATCCCGGCACTTCATGACGGTCGCAAACGGTGTCATGAGCCTTGGTCACGCGATGGAAGTGGATTGTTTTTTAGAGTGATGGCCGTTCCCCTACGTCTACGTCAATCAGCGTAGCGAGCGCACCGCGTGGTCCGGTGTTCAGCTTCATGGCGTCCCAATTCGCCGTCTCCTCTCCGCGGAACTAATCGTGTCGCTCGGGCAGATTGATTCCGTCCGGATCGCGGTTCTTGGTCGGACGTCGATGATGAGGCAGAAAGGACGAACCACATCAATCGCGGACATCGGCCGCCACCTGAACGCGACCCACCTGATAGAGGGCTCCATACGCATCGAAGGAGGTCGGGGGCCACAAACAGCGGGAACGCTCATGGCAGCGGCAGGCGTTTCCACCGAGGGGGTCAGACCGCGTATGCGAGATATCTACGAAGAGCTGCCGGTCGCCCCCGGGAAGCCGCAAAAATCGTAGGGTCGCGTTCACCTCATCGGGAACTGCACTTGTGTGGAACTGACCCACGCGGAGCTGAGCGAGAGCGTGGCGATCGGGGACATGACACCATCGGGCACGACAAAGTTGATTCGATACACATCCGGTGTTTGCTGGTCGACGGCGGCAGAGATGACGTTGTGGGCAGCGAGTCCGTCGATCACGACTTGAAGAGGGCCGGTGGCAATCTGACCACCTGCGCCGGCCGCTGACGGCAACTGTGGACCCAGGCTGCGTGCATACAGCGTGAGCTCTTCACCTACGGTCGCCGGATGTCCCGTGGTGACTGGGCGGCCGTCGGCAGCGTGAAACACGGCCCGGCCGCCGTGCGCAACAACGATTTCCGGTCGAAACGGCGGAAGCAATTGCACAAGAAACCGTGACCTGTTCCCGCCGTTGATCCGACGGTTAGCCGGATCCTCCGTCACCGACGCCTGCACGCGTGTTCCCGGACTGCCTGTTACAGGAGCGGCCGTCAGTTGGCCTCTCACCCCGAAGAAAGCTCCGGTTCCTCCTGTGACCGCGAGGTTGGTACCCGTGGCTGCCGCTGGCGCCCCTGGAGGTGCGGGGCCACCAATGAAGCCGTGCGTCGTAAACGTTCCGACGGCGGTTCCATCGGCGGTCTGGATCTCCCACACGCCGTCATCGATGAAACCACGAGTGGTGTCGGCAATCGCCTGACCCGGGACGTGATTCGTTGTCAGGCCGACTCTCGTTCCCCGGCGGACCATGACGCCGCGCGCCGGCTCACCATTCACCGAAACGATATCGGCGATGAATACCCCGCTGAAGAAATTCCGCGGGCTGAGTCCGCCGGACCAGGGCGGAATAGGAGCGGGCGAGGTCGCAAAAGTGGACGGATCAGTCGTGTCGTACACATAGAACACACCATTGTTGATTTCAATGTCGAGTACCTGAGCGGACGCCGTTGTCGCGGCGCCGACGACGAGCGTGACAACAGCCAACCGAAGTGATTTCATGTGATCTCCTCGCGCGCACTGCGTCTGATGATTCTGCGGCGACGAGCGTGTGGTGCTGTCGCCCTGAGCGGGCCTGCGTCAATGGGCCGGCTTGAACCCGTGATGAAGTGCGTAATGCGCAACCTTGGCACCGAGCGCGACAGCCGCTTCGGTCGAACCGCGATAGTGAAGTCCAGCCCAGAGGCGGGCATTGACTATTTCGTCGCGCAGATCCTCGGCGGTGGCGTAATAGCGCGTAATCGACAGGTTGCCGGCGGTGCCATCCGCTGATCCGTGGATGGTCACTCCAATCGCGTCGGTGCCAAAGAATTCCGACAAGACCTCGGCGATCGCTGAAGTGATCGAGCCATGCGCGCCGGGATACTCCGGCTGATTGGGCGTGGCGAGCAGCGGTCGCCAGCCGAGTTCCTCGAAGGTCGCGTCATTGTTGTCGTCATACCCTGGAACCACGTCGCACCAGTCTTTCACCACGGACGTCGGGTCAATGGCAGTGACGGGGCGCCAGAACAGCGTTTCGTACTTGGCGTGGAACACGTTGATCTGTGCGTCGGCGGCGACCATATTGATCATCGCGAGAAGGCGTGCCGAATCGAGGAGCGTCAATGCACGCTGAGTGACGAGGTCACGTCCGAGCAGATTGTATTGACGGAGAACGTTGGACGCCCAGAATCGGGCGATTGCGCTCTGCTCGGCAGTGCGATTCCCTTGCGCCTCGCTGGCAGTGCCGCCAACACGTCGGATCTCCTCGAATTGCTCGACCCATCGTCTGCTGGCCAGCGGCGGAGGCTGTGGCGCATGGAATTGACCTGCTTTGGCGAGCAGGAACGGAGTCACCTCACCGAGCCAGGGGGTCTGCGGTCCCAGCGTCCAGTTGCCGCCCGGTGTCTGCCGATATCCACCCCGGGTGCATATCGGATCGTCGATTGTCGCCGTCGTGCCAATCGGCAGTCGCCCGTCCCCGTCGCGAAGGGTGATCACCGCGTGCGCGGCCGCGGCCCCGAGCTCGATCCCGCCGGTCACAGAGCCGTCGCTCACCGCAGCAAGCGCCTCGGTGCGGTACGCGGTGAGTGTGACTGCTTGCGCTGGGAAATAGTGCTGCAGGACTCGATAAGCGGCTTCGATGACCGCTGCCTGCACTGAGGCTCCTGGAGGAGCAGAGATATGGAGCGCGTATGACTGAAAGCCTCCGTTGATCGCAACGACGGCATCGTAGACGGCCGCCGATTCATAGGACATATAGAGCAGCGCTTCGTTCTGGATTGCGCCGCCGGCGAGAACCGTGTCCTCCGCGATCTTGTTCCACTGTTGAACGGTGTTGCCTGGCGGCAAGGCCGCCTCGGTTAGCGAGAGCCGGCCGAAGATGCACGCGACCAGCAACCAACCGATCCTGGTAATCCGCCGCCCCTCTTCCTGCATGTCCAACTCCTCTGTTGCTGACGACGATGCGAAATAGCTCGTGTGTTGCACCGTGCCGGCCAAGCATGGCTGCCCGTCACACGCGGGAAACGCGCCGGCATCTTTTCATGGAGCGGCAGAGCTCAGGATGGCCCGCCAGTTTGTAAAGCGACGCGACTATAAAAGCCGCGACATGCGGCGACAATGATCTAAAAGGTCAGTGCCGGTTGGCCCGCTGATTGAATTCGAGATGGGACCCTGCCCTCACCCTTCCACGACACCGCGACCGCTCACGGCGTCGAACGTCGACGAGGCCGCGGCTCTGATCCGACGTGAGATCTACCAGTGCGAGATGCGGACGTTTGACCCTGTGAAGGCATGCCGGATTCTGCTTGCCGCGGGTTCCATGATCGGCACGCTCGTCGACCGCACTGTCCCTCGACGAGGGTTCCGCGTGATCGGCGTTGGCGGTGCCGCATTTGTCGACCCCAGTTTCGCCCGCAGCGAACGGGAGCATCCGGCGCCGGGTCTCACTGAACGCGTACTTTGCGCGGCGTTCGGCCCGCCTGGTGTCGTCCTGACGGCTCGTCAAATCGCAGACAGCCGGTCTGAGGGGCTTACTGTCGCCGTGATCTTGCACAACTGGTTCGAAGACGAGCCCGAGTCGTCGCAGAAGGAAATCCGCCAGTGCTTGTTGACCAGCTTTCTCGACGACCTGAGTGGCTACCATCTGTCCGAGTTGATCGCGGAAGGTTTTGCTGAACGCGATGGACAGTGGGCGTTGAATGGCGGGTTTCGCGTGCGCAGCACGTACGAAGAGTGGTACGCAAACCGTGCGGAGCCACGGCCGCGGCGAATGCTGGTTGGAATTACGCGTGAGGAGGCGCTCGAAGCGGAGAGCAGCCTCCTGTCGCTGATGTTCCGTTACCAGCCGCCACGTTTCGGCTTTACGGCCTCACAACGCAAGTTCCTGGCGTATGCCGTTCAACTCAAGACCGACGCCGAGATTGCGGACCACTTCGGCGTCTCGCTGTCCGCGGTGAAAAAAAGCTGGGCGGCGATCTTCGAGAAGGTTGGCGATCTGTTACCGACCGACGCGTCAGAGACGGCTAGTGACTCATTCGATGATCGTGCAGGGATACGCGGAGCGCAGAAAAGACACCGGCTGCTCAGCTATCTGCGGAATCATCCGGAGGAGTTCCGTCCGTAAGCCCTCCGTATCTCGGAACGAGCGCTCGGCCTTCGAGCGCTGACCGCTGCCTTTCTACAGCGTTGCGGAGAGCGGCCGACCCTCAAATGCCGATCCTTCACCAGGCCAAAGCAGAATACGCGCGGCTGCGCGGAAGGAACCGGCGATCGCGGTCCGCATCAATGGTCGCGAACTGGGTGGCTGGTTTGCCCGGTGGCGAGCCGTCAAAGCTCGTCCGTTATAATCGGCTCCCTCTGCACCTGTTACAGGAGCGCGTGTCGTATTCTCTTGTCCGTTTCCGATCTGATGACTAGAGGGACGATTCAGCGGGCGCCGACAGCGACCCGATCGGTCCGTCGGCACGATAGTCACAGGTGGAGACGTCATGAGTGCAACGCTCTCGACACGCCCCTTTATGGTCGATGAACGGATTCCAGCCGACGGGCTGTTCGACGTCTTGTATACGGAACTTCATCGGCTCGCGCGACGTGAGTTGAATCGACGGCAGCGCGGCGGCGGGCTCGGCGTCACGACGCTGTTACATGAGGCTTACCTGAAGATTTCCGGCAGCGACGGCGCAGTGTTCGTCGATCGCGCCAGGTTCATGGCGTACGCCGCGCGGGTGATGCGCGGGTTGATCATCGACGATATCCGGCGAAACCGATCACAGAAGCGCGGCGGGCTGTTCCATCTGACGTCGCTCGGAACCAATCATGCCGATGGTGTGCCCGATCCGCGCACGCTGCTGAAGATCAGCGACGTCCTCGACGAGCTTGCGGACGTCGAACCGGAGCTCGCAGAGATCATCGAATTGAAATTCTTTTGCGGCTTCTCGTTCGCCGAGATTGCGGCCATGCGCGGCGTGTCGGAGCGCACCATCCAGCGCAACTGGGAGAAGGGCCGCCTCTACCTGCACCATGCCATCTCCAGCGCGCGACCGATTCCGATGAGGCCCCGTGCCGCCCCTGAGTCCTGATCGCTGGCGCGCCCTGAGTCCGTATCTCGACGAAGCGCTCGAAATCCCGGACGACCGCCGAGCCATGTGGCTGGCCTCCATCCGCGCGCGCGACTCGGCCCTCGGTGAGGACCTGGAGAACCTCCTCGCCGAGCATGAAGACGTGCAGGAATCCGGTTTTCTCGAGCTTGCAGTTCCGCTGGTCGAGCGTCCAGCCGAGACGCCGTCACTCGAAGGGCAGATCCTGGGGGCCTATCGGCTCGTCTCTCCAATCGGCCAGGGCGGGATGGGCAGTGTATGGCTGGCCGAGCGGTGCGACGGACGCTTCGAAGGAAAGGCGGCGGTCAAGCTCCTGAACATCGCTTTGGTGGGACGCTCGGGCGAAGAGCGATTTCGGCGGGAAGGCAATTTTCTTGCAAAGTTGACGCACCCGCACATTGCTCGCCTCATCGATGCAGGCGTATCGCCGACCGGGCAGCCGCATCTGGTCCTCGAGTACATCGAGGGACAGAGCATCGACGGTTACTGTGATGGGCACACGCTCGGGATCGAAGCACGCATCCATCTCTTTCTCGACGTACTGGAAGCGGTGGCGCACGCGCATGCGAACCTGATCGTGCACCGTGATATCAAGCCTGCCAATGTCCTTGTCAGCGTCGACGGTCAGGTCAAGCTGCTGGACTTTGGCATTGCCAAGCTGCTCGAGCCCGACGACCGGTTGGGTCCATCGGCTGGCGCCGGGGTGAGCCCGCTCACGCGAGAGGCCGGCCCGGTGCTGACTCCGGACTTCGCTGCCCCGGAGCAGCTCGCTCACGGGCAGGTCACCACGGCCACTGACGTCTACGCGCTTGGCGTGCTGTTGTACATACTGCTTACCGGACAGCATCCCGTCGGCGTCGCCGCCCGATCGCCGGCCACGCTCATCCGCGCGATCGTGGAAGTAGCGCCGCGTCGCATGTCGGACGCGGTTGTCGGCCGCAACGATCCAGCGGACGTGCTCACGCGTCATGCCGTGCAATGCGGTACGACGGCGACCAGACTGCGGCGGACGCTTCGCGGAGATCTCGACACCATCGTCGCCAAGGCGCTGAAGAAGGACGCGCAGGAGCGGTATCCATCCGTCACGGCACTCGCCGATGATCTCCGCCGCTTTCTGCGGCACGAACCGATCAGCGCTCGCCCCGACACCGTGCGGTATCGAGTCACGAGGTTCGTCAGGCGACACAGCCGCGGCGTCGCCGCGACCGCTTTCGTTGTCCTGCTGCTTGGCGGGTTCGGCGTGTACCACACGACCCGGCTTGCCGCCGAACGCGACCGGGCTCAGAGCGAGGCGGCGAGGGCGGCGCGGGAGGCGGCGAAGGCGGCGAATGTGAGCGAGGCGCTGACCGGCCTCCTGATGGGCGCCGATCCGATTTCGAACGGTGCGACGCCGGATGGCCTGACGATTCGGGGGCTGCTCGATGCTGGGGCGGCGCGAGTGGAGAAAGAGCTCGCCAGTCAGCCCGAGGCGCAGGCCGAGATCTTTACGGTCATGGGGCGGCTGTATCGCCGGTATGGGGTATACGACAAGGCGGAGCAGTTCCTGCAGCAAGCGCTTGTCAGCGGAGAAAAGGTGTTCGGGCGGGACCATGAGAGTCTCGCACAGACGCTCAACGATCTCGGCGCCCTGCAAAGCGACAAGGGCGACTACGTGGCCGCGCAACGCACGCTCGAGCAGGCGCTCAGCATGCGACGTACGCTCCTCGGAACGGAACACGAAAGCGTCGCAGTGACCCTCGTGGAGTTGGGACGCCTGTATCAGGACGCTGGATTCAACCAGCGCGCCGAGCCGCTGTTGCGCGAAGCGCTGGCGATCCGGCGGAAGGTGTTGGGGGAGGAACACGGGGAGATTGCAAACAGTCTCACTGGTGTCGCATCGGTGTTGCGGCTGAATGGCGACCTTGCGGGCGCGGAGGCGCTGCTGCGCGATTCGCTCGAGCGGAATCGGCGAATACGCGGGGAGGATCATCCGAACACTGGTACGACGTTGCACGACCTCGCGCTCGTCGTAGCGGCCCGCGGCGACTATGCGTCCGCTGAATCGCTATTTCGGGAGGCGCTCAATATCCATCGGAAAGCACTCGGCGACAAGCACCCGAACGTTGCTGCGACCCAGAACGGCTTGTCACGGATACTCCTCGCACAGGGTCGCTATGACGAAGCCATAGCAGCGCTGGACGAGGCAGTGGCCATTGCCTATGCCGTGATGGGCAACGATCATCAGCTGGTCGCGATCTACACGATCAATCTCGCGTCGGCGCATCTGGCGCGCGGCGATGCGCCAGCGGCGGAGAAGCTGCTTCGCGAAGGTCTGCGCATCCGCGCGCGTGCGCCCGGCATCGTGCCGAGCCGTCGACGCACGTTCCCGCAAGACGACTGGAGTATCGGCGCTACCGAGAGCGTGCTCGGCGCCTCCCTTGTTGCGCTGCGGCGGTACGGCGAAGCTGAGAAGGTGCTGCTTGCTGCGCGGCGTGATCTCGAAGCGCTCCCTCAGCCCCCGCAAGTCGACATCACAAAAACAATCGCACGCCTGGTCGAGCTCTACATCGCCTGGGGGAAGCGCGATCAAGCCGCAATCTATCGCGCGCAGCTCGCCTCCTAGGGCGTTCCAGAACGACGTACGAGGTCCTTGGTCCCTGGGTCGGAGTGCCCAGTCCGTCCTTGGCCCTGTTCTTGGTCCCGTTGTGGCGCGGCCGAGGACAAGAGGACCTTGGAGTGTGTCGCTTTCCGTCTTGCAGTTTCGATCTTCTTGTCAGCAGGTCGATTTCAGAGAAGAGGAGAGCATTCATGACGTCAACCAAGACACACGCGCTGATCGCGGCGATGACCATCGCACTCACCGTTGCCGCGCAGGCGAGCTCCGACAAACTCACTCCGCCAGCGGTGCCGGACGGCCTTGGAATGGAGGCGGGATGGAACCCGTTTTTCGTCGCGCACGCGGTCGGCACCCAGAACTACATCTGCGTGGCGAGCGGGGACTGGGTGTTCATCGGGCCGCAGGCAACCGCGTTCGATGACGCTGGCGAGCAGGTACTCACGCATTTCCACAGCAAGAATCCGGAGCGGGGCGATGCGATCCACGCCATGTGGCAGCACTCGCGCGACACGAGCGGGGTCTGGGCCACGCGGCTCAACGGTTCGTTGGACTCGACCTACGTCGCACCGGGTGCCATCGAGTGGCTGTTACTTGAAGTGAGCGGAAGCCAAGTCGGGCCAAACGGCGGCAGCAAGCTGGCGGGAACGAAGTATATCCAGCGAGTGAACACTGCCGGCGGAGTGAAGCCGCCCGCATCTGAATGCACGCCGCAGATGGTGAATACCAGGAAGATGGTCGACTACGAAGCCGATTACTATTTCTACCGGTAATCGGTCTGTCGTTTTTTGTGCTTGGTCCTTGGTCCGTTCTGTGGGCCAAGGTCCACACACAAGTCCACTCTGGTCCGCAGCACTCGCCACCCCTCCGCAGTCTTCAACCACTCTCTAGCAGGTGTCAGGTTTCCGGGTTGGTTCTCGATCTAGTCAGTGAAGACACATCGAGCCGCTCACGGCGGTTCGAAGACCTGCATGTGCAGACCTGCACCAGGTGTCGTGCTCGCAAACGATCGAAGAGAGGGCTTGTCATGAAACGCAGAACATTCATCGGGTACCTGGCACATATGTGTTGCATCGCAGTCGCGATCGTGGCCAGCGCGGCGGAGTCCGCCGCACAGCCGCGCACCGACGTCCGCTTTCTGCCCGACGTCGTCGGCCAGTTCAACGCGCTGAGCGTCAGGCCAGATCCAATGGGATGGGACATTGGCAAGTATGGACAGGACGAGACGATGCCTGACCCGTCGCTGTGCAGGCACTACGAAGGCATCGCCCGTGTCGATGCCGCTGATGGTACGCCTTATTTCTTCTTCAGCCGGAGTGGTCTCAACGCGGGAATACCGATTGTGTGTACCGGCCCCCATGAGCCAGGAAACCTCGTGGTCGTGCGCATGGGCTCCCGAGAGAAACAGGGTGAGCGCCTGAGAAGCAACCGGCTGCTCAGAGGGCGCGATTTCACCGATACGCCCTCGGACCCCGAGTGTGTTGCCGAATATCCTCATTGCCTGCTCGACGTGGCCGTCAAACACATCGACTTCGACGGGACCGGTGGATGGCCGCACTACGGGCATCCCGAAAGCATGCAGACCGTGGGTGAGATTCTCGTCCTTGGCGTCGACACGCCGCTCGGTGACGAGACCCAGAAGATGCAGGTCCTGTTCATCAACGCCGAAGACCCTGAGAATCCGCGGCTGCTGAACCGCTTCCTGCCGCTTGATCCTGCAATCAACGGCGGCATCATCGCGATCGCGCCGCAGGCGAACGGCCGGTACCTCCTGGCGATTACCGGTGCCAAGGCGGGCGACGTGTTCAACGAGAAGATCTATTTTTTCGAGTCGCTACCGACCGAGGGTTGCGCAGGTGGGTGCACGGACCTCACCAAACCCGGTCTCGGCTTTGTGCCGTGGGATACGTGGGACTCGAACGATGCCACTGACAAGGCCTACCTCGGTGAGTCCTGGCCCACCGCGAAAGGCAGGGAACACCAGATGTTCCAGTTCCTGCGCCAGAACGACATCAACGGGACGCTCTATTTCGCGGGCGCGCGTGGTGGAATCAATATCGTCGATCCCATCAGGATCGGGGACGACATGCTGGATCTGTATCGGATCGATTTCGTCGGCTGCCACGCGCCGGGCTGTGACATCCGATTGAAGTTCGTGTCCAACCAGAAGAAGGTTTCCGATCCGAACCTCGAGCCGGGATTGCGATCCGTTGGCAGCACTGCGGCTGTGCCTGGGGAGGACACGGCCAACTTCGCCGCAGCATCGACCTTCTATATCAGTCCAAGCCTGGAGTTGCTCTTCTACGCAAGCGAACACCAGAACAGCGGGGCAGGTGCGACGGTCAGGATGGGAGAGTGGCGGCATATCGATATGGCGCGCCCTGGCAGTCCGACGTTCTTGCCCGGCGCAAGGTTCCTGGGGCCTTACTCCATCCCAGAAGGAAGCGACACTTTCCTTGCCGGGCAGGGACAGACGCCGGCGACGAAGGCATTCATCCAACTGTTCGACGAGACGAATTTCGGCGGCCGCTCTCTCGTCGCTGATTTTCTCGACTGGAACAAAGATGACTTCCACGATTTTCGCAATTTCGAAGGGTCACCGCTCGACCTGCACCTGGGATTCAATGACGAAGCGGACTCCTGGCGCTGGTTCGCGCCGCCGCGCTGCAGCGTCCGGGCCAACGGCGATACGTTCGGTGACGGTTCATTTCCCGGTGGCCACACCAAGACACTCATTGGTGTGGGAGAGCCTCGAAACGATGCCGATCTGGGCCACGTGCCACCCGACGTTCTCCCGTTGTCAAACATGGGCGGAGTGGTCAGCTCGCTGCAGTTCTTGAAGGCCGGCACTAACGACGATTGCGACTACTACAGCTATCGCCCCGATATCTTCTGGGATCTCGATCGAAGTGGCCAGTATGCCAAAACGGGATTGATCGTGGAGTTCAAAGGCACCGAGTTGGACGGTCCCAGTGTCTATCAAATCCCAATCAAGGCCGTTCAGCCGCTTGATGACAGTACCGGTTTCACGACGTTCGCGCTCAAAGTGACGAATGTCGCCCCCACGATCAATCCGTGGGGCATCTTCAACAGCCTCAACCAGCAACTCGGAGTCGACGTCCCGTTCTTCCTGCAACGACTGCCTGTCATCGTACGCGCGTCGTTCACCGATCCCGGCAAGCGCGACACTCAGACGGCCAAAATCCAGTGGGGTGACGGGACGACCGATTCCAACACCATCTTCGACGCATTCAGCGACGCGTTCGGAGGTGTCATCGGTCAGTTGCGGCACTCGCATCGCTACGCGAACGCCGGTACCTACGCCCTCGCGCTCGCGGTCACCGACAAGGACAAGGATGCGGACACCGAGCAGGCACAAGTCCCGATCTTGACAGTGAAGCAGGCACTGGATCGGATCATCGCCCAGATCAAGATACTGATCGCCAGCACGACGGATCCGGCGCTCCGTCGGACGCTCGAGGGGGCGCGGCGAGCGCTCGAAGGAGCGGTTGCCGACATCAGCCAGAATGGCGCTGATGGCAAGCTCGATCCGCCGACCGCGCTCGCTGCTCTGGCCAAGGTGAACCAGGCCGTGCTTGCGTTGCAGACTGCCGGATCGGCGGGAGCAGACGTCAAGACGCTGATCGCGCTGCTCCAACAGGTCGCCGCGTCCCTTGAAGCGATGTAGGGCAGGCACAAGCCGCGTTGTTTTGCATTGCCTCAGTCACAAGCGAGCCTTCGCCCGATGCGGGGGCTCGCCCCTTTTGCTCCGCCCGGCCACCACGATGAAGGCGTTTCGTCAAGCGCCGGCCGCTGACAGCAGTGTTATTCCTGCTTCAACTTTGCACGTGATCCTGCCGAAGGACCTCGCCTTGCGCTTCTAATCCCAGTGCGGTCGCGGGAATGTCCCTTGCACCTTGCGCTGTGCGCTCGCACAAGCCTGAACTGATCTGACCCAAAATCCAGACGACGCCGTCTCGAGCGACGGCCGCGTACCTGCGTGCGCGCTCGGTCCAATGCTCGGCGCAGCGGGCGGGTTGTGCCGCAACAGCGGTGATTCCGAACTCCGACTGAGGTGAAGCCCACATGGCCCTGTTCCGAAAGCTGATGAATGCGAGCGACGAGCAGCACACTGCAGTTGCAGGAGATCTGAACGCGCAGATCGAGCGCGCTCAACACGAGCGACAGGCGCTCGAAGCACTGGTCGCCTCAGCGCAGGCGCACCTCGCACAGATTCCCCAGGTCAATGCGTCGCTCGAGGAAACTGAGCGCCGGGCCGCCGCCATCAGCCAGCAGATCGACAACCTCGCGGCACGCATGGACGACGTCGAGAACATCCAACGGCAGACGAAGGGCGCCGAAGCTCGTGTCCTTGCCCTCGAGGGGCTTGCGCAGACGGCAGAAGCGCGGTTTCAGCAGGCACTTGCGCGTGAGACACAGGTTGAAGAGCACAAGTCCGCGATCGAGCAACTCGTGTCGTTGGGGCGGAGCACGGCCGCGCAGCTCGACGGGTTGAAGCAGGAAAGCGTTGCCCTGAAACAGCTCGAAGACCGGCTCCCTCGCCTGCGGAAGGAGTTCCAACCGCTCCTTGACCAGCAGGCTGCGCTCAAGAACGACATCGACCTGCTTCGCACGGGAATCGCGGGGCTTGCACAGGATGCCGAAACAGGACGTGAAGCCGCACTCAAGGCGCGCGGCCACGCCACGAAAGCGACCGAAGTCGTTGCCGACCTCCAGCGCAAGCTCGAACCTCTCTCTCAGATGAACGCGCTTGGCAAGGACACCGACGCGCAGCTGCGTACGCTGAACGCGTTGGCCGAGCATGTAGGCGCCAAGGTCAAGGCGCTGGAGAGCCAGCAGTCCGTCGTCGAGCACGCGCTCGTCGAATCCCGCCGTGTGCACGAAATGGTCTGGGACATGGAAGTCCAAATCAAGAAGCTGGACGAGGGGACCAAGCGAGCAGCGAGCGTCGAGGCGACGCTTGCCACACTTGACCGCATGCACGCCGAGACCAGTACACGCCTGGAGGAGGCCACCCGCACTCGCGAGGCTTTGCGCGAGGAGACCACGCGACAGGAGCGTGACGCCCGGACTCTGATCGACACCGCGCAGCGGCATCTCGATCAACTCGCGGTCAACAAGCAGGAGCTCGAGACGGTCCACGAACGGCTGCGTGTTGCGCAGACCAGCATCGCGGCAGCCGAGTCCCGCATGGAGACTATGTTGTCCCGTGAGCAGGAGCTCGCGCAGCTTGGCGAACGAATCCAGACACTCGGGGCCGCCGTGGACGGGCTGACGACGTCGGCCGAATCGCTGCATAGAAAACACGCGTCGCTCGGCGCACTCGAAGAGCGGCTGGACGGTCTGGAGGCAATGGCCAAGCGCACGCATTGGCAATTCGAGGGTCTGGTCGAGCAGCGTAAGGACCTCGATGGCCTGAAGACACAGATTCAAGCGGTTCACAACACTTACGAGCAGACGGCGACGCTGCTCGAGAAGCTTCGCGCCGACAAGGGCGAGGTCGAAAAGTTCCTCGACAAGGTTGGTACCTTCATGGGCCAGGCGTCGCAGATCGAAGCGAAGATCGACGGATTGACGCACCAGATCGCCCACGCGGAGGCTAGTGCGGCGAATGCGAAGAGCATCGGCGAAGCCGTCGACGTTCTCGCAGGGAGACTTGTCGCGCTCGAGCCACGGACGCAAATCGTGGAAGATCTCGAGGGGCGGCTGAACGCGCTCAACGCGTTGAGCAGCGATGTCGACCGCCGGTTGAGCGATCAGCTTGCGCGCCGGGCCGAGTTGGAAAGTCTCAACGTGCAGTGCGACGGTCTCGCGGCCCAGGTGACCGATGCGCAGCAGAAGCTAGGCGCCGTCAACGCTGCGCAGGCCGAACTGAACCCGACGATCGACCGGTTGTCGGTGCTCCAGGAGGATCTCGATCGAGCGCGCGCGGCGCTGCAGGCGCTCCACCGGGATGAGGACTCGCTCGCTGCACAGGAAGGAAGGCTGACGGAGTTGTCCGAACGGTCTCGCACGCACACACTGGAGGCGGTCCAGCGCCTCGAGACAGTGACCACTATCCAGGCGGACCTGGAGCGGGCCGGTACGCTCAGGGAACAGCTGGTCGGCGAGCTCACGCAGATCCAGAAGCAGCAGCGTGACACGTTCGCGCAGATCGAGGCCGCCGATGACCAGTTCAAGCGACTCGACACGTTGTGGAAAAAGATTGACGAACGGAGGACTCAGCTCGAGGAGGCCGAACACACGCTGGCACAGGTCGAGGGACGGATGGATCAGCTGCGCCGGCAGTCAGACGACGTGGAACGCAAGATCCAGGGAATCGCCGAACGAGAGCAGGTAGTCGACGCCGTGCGGCGAGGGATAGAAGGTGTCCACGCCCTCGGGCAGAAGAGCCAGGCCGACCTGGCAGCCATCTCGGAACGTCGAGCCGAGATCGCCCGCGCCACAGGAGAACTGGAGCGGCTTCGCGACAGCCTCGCGGGGACGCAAGAAAAGATTGTCGCCATCGAGAGCCGTCGTCAGCTCGTGGACGATGTCCAGCGCAAAGCCGACACGATTACGCACCTGCTCGGGGACGTGCAGATCACGCTCGACAGCGTCAGCGAGCAGAAAGCCATGGTCGATCACGTGTTCGCCGAACTCGCGCGCCTCGAGTATCTCCTGCAGGAAGCGCGCGGCACGATGAAGGCTCTGCAAGCCGAGCGAGACGTGGCCCAACGCATCGTGGAGAACGTCCGTCAGATCCACGCGCGCGCGACGCTCGACGAGCGAAAGACCGCCTGAGACTCCGACTTCCCGCGCTACCGTGCCGCGGAACGGACCCGCGGGCGCGCTGTGGAGTACTACCCGTTCCTCGGTGCAGCGAGGGGGGATATACAGATTGAAGTGGATGTGACTCACGCCCGTGGCTGCGGGCGCATCAGCGCGCGTGGCCGCGGGTTAACATGGGTTCTCACTCCAATCAGGTGCATGGGCACGCCATTGAGGTCCCAGCTGCTTGACTGGTTGTTAACGTCCCGATTGGGCGAAAACCGGATCACGGGCCTACTCAGCGTGAGAACAACCTCGACCTTGCCTGGCATCGAATACGTGGCCACCACGCTGGCCGTGCTGCTGTCGGCGACGGCTCTGGTCGCGGCCGAACCGCGCGACGAGGCGACTGATCCCGCCGGCTACACGCTCACTGCCTGGACCGCGCAAGGCGATCTGTCGCTCGGCGACATTCTCGCGATTGCCGAGGACCGCGAGGGCTATCTCTGGCTTGGCACGAGTGGCGGTCTCGTTCGTTTCGACGGCGCGTCCTTCGTGAAACGTCCACTCGGCGATGAAGCGGCGGCGGCAGCCGATCGGGCGGTCGGCGCGGTGCTCGGCGCGCGCGACGGATCGCTCTGGGTCGGACATGGCGGGGCTGGCGGCGTCGAGTGGCTCAAGGGAGATGTCGTCACGCGCTTCACGTCGGGTACAGGGTTGTTTGCCGGCTCCGTGGCTGCGCTTGCAGAGGACCGCGATGGGACTGTGTGGGCGGCTGGTCGCGGCGGCCTCGCCGCGTTCCGCGGCGCCAAATGGGAACGAGTCGTGAGTCCCGCCGAGTTGAAGGATGCGGCTGTCTATAGCGTCTATGAAGATCGCGACGGGCGCTTGTGGATCGGCACGTCGGAAGGAGTTTTCGCCAGCGGTACGAACGGGTTCGAGCTCCGGTTTCCACAGTCGACGTTCGTCCAGGACTTCGCGCAGGACCGCTCGGGTGCGATGTGGGTAACCGACACCCGCGAGACCATTGCCCGGCTCGAAACCGGTGAAGGGCCGATCCACGCCGCTGGGGCGCCGGTGCCTCAGGCCGGATGGCGCATGGCGGCCGATCGCAGAGGCAAGCTGTGGATCGCCGGCCTGGGTGGAGGGCTGTTGCGGCTCAACGATCAGACGGCCGCCCGTCCCACGCTCGAGCGATTCGCCTACGAGCAGAAGACGTCGGGATCGCCGCGGACGATCTTCGCGGACCGCGACGGCAATCTCTGGGTGGGCATGCGTGCCGGCGGTCTGCTGCGCGTCGCCGAGAACTGGATCCACACGGACTTCCGCCTCGAGGGCTTGACCAACGATGGCGTGCGCGCCATTCGTGCAGCAGCCGACGGCGCCGTCTGGGTGGCGACCGGACACAGCCTCAATCGGTTCGCCGGAGGAACGCGATCGGCATTCCCGGTCGCGCAGACGCGCGCGCTGAACGTCGATTCCGCGGGCACGTTGTGGGTCTCCACGGCGCGCGGTTTCGGGCGATTCGACGCCGGTGCCGACCGGTTCGTCGAAGTCGACTCGCTGGATGACATTCAGTGGGAGCAGATCATGGCCGTCGCCACCGGCGGCGACGGCGCACACTGGCTGTGTTCGCAGCAAGGCGTGATCCGCCACCGGGGCAACGAAGTGACGCGCGTCGCGTACGAGGCCGAACGCGGTCCAGGCTGCAACGCCATCCTGCTGGACAGCCGCCAGCGCGTGTGGGCCGGGTTCAGTCCGGGCGGTCTTGCCGTCTACGATGCGGGCGCGCTTCGACGGTTCACGGAGGCGGATGGCCTTGCCCCGGGGGCGGTGCTTGGCCTCCTCGAGGACCAGACGGGCGACGTCTGGATCGAAACCACCGCCGGGATCAGCCGCGTGCAGGACGGCCGCGTCACGACAATGACGCAGCGCAACGGTCCCTTCGCGAACTTCACGTCCGCATTCGTGCAGGACGACGATGGATACCTGTGGGTGGGGATCGACGCCGGCGCTGCGATCCTGCGGTTCCATCGGGGCGAGATGGATCGTGTGGCAGCGGACCCATCGCACAACGTCGAGTACATGCTCTTCGACCGCTCGGACGGACTGCAGGGCGAGGTGGCATGGCAGCAGAGTCGTGCGCTGGCGGCCCGCGGTGCGGATGGGCGGTTGTGGTTCGCGTCGGGCGCCACGCTGATCGTCATCGATCCGCGCAGGCTGCCCCCGAGTCCGCGGCCGGTGGCTCCGCGCATCAACGCGGTTTGGGTGGATCGCGCACAGCGTGCGCCGGCGGGGTCGGCGCGGCTGCCGTCCGGCCTGCGCGAGCTCTCGATCGACTGGAGCGCGATCAGTCTCGGGGCAGCGTCGAAGCTGAGGTTCCGCTACCGTCTCGAGGGATACGATCGGGAGTGGGTGTACGCGGGCGCGCGGCGCAACGTCACCTACAACGGACTCAGCCCCAGCCGCTATCTCTTCAAGGTGAGTGCAACCTACGATGGCATCTGGACTGACGGCGAAAGCTGGGACTTCGTGGTGCCGCCGCCATTCTATCTATCGGCGTGGTTTCTGACACTGATTGGGTTGTCGGTTGCCGCTCTCGTCGCCGGAGCCTGGGGGCTGAGGGTGAGAGTGATTCGCCAGCGGTACGCGCTGGTGTTTGCTGAGCGCGCGCTCGTCAGCCGCGAGATTCACGATACGCTTCTCCAGAGTCTCGCCGCCATCGGCCTCGAGCTCGAGGGTGTGATGCGTCAACTGGAGATCGAGCCGCAGCGCGTCCGGCTGGTCGAAACGCTGCGTCGCTTGCAGCATCAGGCGAAGCATTCGCTGAAGGAAGGGCGCGACCTTGTGTCGGCGCTGCGCCGCACGGGGATCTCGAAGGCGCCCGGCCTGGTCGAGACGCTCCGGGAATATGCCGCGCACACGAGCGCTGCTCGCAGCACGTGCGTGTCACTGACGGTGGACGGTGCCGAACGCCGCTGTTCGGCCGACGTCGAGCTGCAGATCCTGAGAATCTGCCAGGAGGCGGTCAATAACGCGATCGTCCACGGTCACGCGTCGACGATCGAGATCGCGCTCGCATTCGCGCCATCCGAGGTGGCGGTTCGCGTGCGGGATGACGGGCGCGGGTTCGACGTGAACGCCGCGCCGCCCGATCATCAGGAGCATCTCGGGCTGCTCGGAATGGAAGAGCGTGCCGAACGGATCGACGCGCGGTTGTCGATCCAGAGCACGCCGGGAATCGGAACGCTCGTCGAGGTTGTCGCGCCAGTGACCGCGTAGGCTGCGATTACCATTTGCGGTAGTTGACCCCCTTTCTCGCGGCCGGTACCATGCGCCATCACAGCCCGACGTCGAGCGATTCCGTGACACCACCAGAAATTCGATTGCTCTGCGTCGACGATCACCGCCTCTTGCGCAAGGGCGTCGCCCGCCTGATCGATCTCGAAGCCGACATGACCGTTGTAGCCGAAGCGAGCAACGGCCAGGAGGCCGTGGAGCAGTTCAAGCGGCATACACCGGACGTCACCCTGATGGATTTGGAGCTCCCGCGCATGGATGGGGTCGAGGCGATTACCGCAATCCGGCAGATCCGTCCCACCGCGCGCATCATCGTCCTGACGATGTACCAGGGCGACGAGGACATCTACCGGGCCGTGCAGGCGGGCGCATCCGCATATCTGCTCAAGGACACGCTCCCCGAAGTGCTCATCCAGGCGATCCGCAGCGTCCATGGCGGCCGCCGCGTGTTTCCCCCGCAGATTCTCGCGGCGATGGAGAAGCGTGCCGCACAGACGCCGCTGACGACGCGCGAACATCAGGTACTCGAACTGCTGGCGACGGGAATGAAGGCGAAGGAGATCGCGGCGACGCTGGGTATTACGCTCGATACGGCCAACGCACACACTAAGAACATCTACTCGAAGTTCGGCGTGCGCGGCCGCACCAACCTGGTCGGAGAGGCGATCAGCCGGGGATTCATCCGGCGCGAACGCGGGCAGGACGACACGTAGCGTCTCCGCTCGCCCGTGAGGTGTGCTGAATCATGAGCATGCGAAGTTCCCGGAGCGATCGTCGAAAGTTCCTGCGCGCGTCGGCGCTGGCGACGGCCGGTATTGCCGGAGGCATGGGGCTGCGTCCCGTGCCGATTGGCGCGCGGCTGCAGCAGGCGCGCCCCGCGTCGCGGGGCCAGGCGACGAAATCGATCAGTCGCCAGTTCGCGGACTGGGTCGTCAGCCTGCGCTACGAAGAT
>JBKPNV010000033.1:0-7090 GCA_046732795.1 Acidobacteriota bacterium | reverse complement strand
GTCGGGTATCACGGCGCGTTCTACTTCGACCTGATGGAGACGTTGCTCAAGAGGCTCGTCTTCGGCGTGGCCAACGATCTCGGTCAGTCCGGCATCACGGCGATAGCGGTGGCCCCTGGCTTCATGCGAACAGAGGCGATTCTCCAGGGATTCAACGTCAGCGAATCCAATTGGCGCGACGCATTGCGCGAGAAGCAGGCCGAGGCAATGGGCTGGGGTGGATCCGAGACGCCATGCTTCGTTGGCCGCGCAGTGGCCGCGCTGGCGGCGGACCCCCATCTCGCGAGGAAGAATGGCAGCATCCAAACCGCGCGGGCACTCTCAGCGGAATACGGGTTCACCGATATCGACGGCACCGCACCCGATCATGCCCTTCTCGAAAGGGCCGTCGAGCAGGCGAAGAAGACCTATCTGGCTCCGATGATTGAGGCCAGTCGTTTCATGAACGTGGACTGGCAGCTGACTCCAAAAACAGAGACGTAGGGCGGATCTTACTTTATAGACCCGCCATGAAGCCGGGTCCAAAGAACAGGGCCCGGCCCACGGCGCGGACCTTACGGCGCGAATGGGAAGCCGCCAAAGAAAGCGTAGGCCGCCGCGAAGGTCACAAGCACATTGAACGCCTGAGCACCGAGAAACGCGATCGCCGGGCGTCCTCCGTCAGTCGAAACGAGACTCGGCAATGACGTCTCGAGACCGATCGACACAAACGCCATCGCAAAGAGCGTCGTGCGAATGGCGGTCAACGGACCGCGCGTGTCGGCGACTGTGGCATCGCCAACCAGCCACGAGAACACGATCGATGCAACCAGGAATCCAAACACGAACTTCGGAAAGCGCTCCCAGATGACGGCCACGCTCGTGCGCGACGACGTCTCCGATCCGGCCGGCACCTTGCGATTCATCGCCCACCAGACCGTCAGCAGAAATGCCGCCACTCCGATTAGCGCGTTTTGCGAAAGCTTGACCACAACGGCGGCATCGCGCGCGGCATCACTGATCAATTCGCCACCAGCGACGACGGCGGCGCTGGTGTCGAGCGTTCCACCCAGCCACGCTCCCGCAACGACATCGGGCATGCCGATCGCTTTCGCAATCCAGGGCATCACTACCATCATGGGCATCGCGACGACGAGCACCAGTGACGTCACGTACGACAGCTTCTTGCGATCCCCCTGAATGGCGCCACACGTCGCAATTGCCGCGGACACACCGCAAATCGACACGGCGCTCGCCAGCATCGTCGCAAACTCATCGTCCACCCGAAGGCGGCGCGCCAGCCAGAACGCGAACGTCCACACGCTCAGCACCACGACGAGCGCTTGCGCGATCCCGAGGAATCCTGCGCGCGCAATGTCGTCGATCAGGATTCCGGCGCCAAGCACCACCAGGCCCGTCTTGATGTAGTACTCCGTGCGCACGGCCTCGCGCAGCCACATCGGTACCGTGACCGTGTGATTCACGACCAGTCCGATGATCAGTGCAAAGACAACGTACTCGAGGCTCCATGCGGAGACCGCAGGAAGCGCGGCGATCGCCTGCGCGAGCCAGGCCAGCGCCGCCACGAGCAACACGCCGGGGACGAATCGGGTCAACCGCATGCGGAGCACGGCGGCGCCGACAGTCAGCGGCACCAGCACCTGCAGCCCGACCTGCACCGGATCGGTCGCGCGCGCGCCGACCAGGACGAGGGCAATGAGGGCGCCCCCGACGAGCACCGAAAGCCAGTCTTCGCTGATGAGAGGGGGGCGGGTCGAAGCTGACTCGCGAGCGGCGTCCGAGACCCCGGCGGTATGAGTGGCGGCTGTCTGCATGGGCGAGAGATTACTCCAATCGCTCGCGCCATGGGGTGGGTCTTGTCGTGTAGACCGACCGTGCTGACCGACCCTGATCCGCAGGTCCACGGATCAGGACCCGGCCTGCGAAGCTCAGGCCGCGGACTCGGCCTGAACGCCGTCTTTCCAGCCGAATTGGAGGATGAGGCCGCTGACGTTCAGCATGTCGCCATCGTGGAGGATGCGGCGCCGCTCGAGGCGTTCATCGTTGACGAGCGTCTTACCGCCAAGGGGCGTGGCGACATAGCTGTTGCCGCTGCGAGCAATGGCGACTGCGACTGCCGGTTTGAACCAGCCGCGCAGCCGTACCAGCGCCGTGTCGGATCGCCCAATCAACGACGTGTGCGCGCCGAGATCGTACTGGTCCTGCTCGGAGCGTCCTGCGACGACGCGCAGGACACCGACGCGCTGCGGTGCTGTCGTGACGGGCGTGGCGGTGCGGGCATTGAGCGATTTCGCGGCGTCGGCACGCGCCGATTCGAGCGTGGCGCGCAATGCGCGGTGCTGCTTGGTGTCGAGATAGACCGTGTCTCCCAGGCTTTCGAGCGGAGGGCCGGAGACGGGCTGCGGTTCGACGGCGTTCTGATCGAAGACGATGGAGTGTTTGCCCACGAGCACTTCGTCGTCCTGCTGCAAGACGTGCCGCGTGATCGGCCGGCCATTGACGAAGGTGCCGTTCGTGCTGCGCAGGTCCTCGAGGATCACCTGCTGTCCTTCGAGAACCACACGCGCATGATGCCCAGACACTGCCGGGTTGTCGATGATCATCGCGTTGTCCGGAAGACGCCCGATTGTTACGCCGGATCCGACGGCGTAATCCTTGAGGACGACCCCTTCATACTGCAGCGTAAGTTTCGACATCCTGCCCTCGTTTAATGGGGTCGGGGGTCATTTAAAGGGGACAGTCTGATAGAGCTCCGCGACAATGTCCTCTTCAAATGACCCCCGACCCCATTTACCAAACGGTGCCACCATCCCCCCGTGACTTCCACGACCACGACCGTGATGTTGTCCGCGCCACCGTTCTGATTGGCGGTGGCGATCAGGTGATCGCAGATCTGCTGCGGCTCGTGAAATATCTGAATCGCCTTCGCGAGATCCGCTTCAGACACCATGCGGGTCAAACCATCGCTGCAGAGCAGCACGTAATCTCCCGACTGCACCGGCACTTCCGTGACATCGACGTCGACGGCCGGCTCGCGACCCAGCACCCGCACGAGCATGTTCTGCTGGTCGGCCGGGAGCTTCCTCCCTTCGTCGGCGAGTCCCGCCTCGATGTGCGCTTCCATGAACGAGTGATCGCGCGTGAGCGGCTCGAGCCGATCGTTGTGCCACAGATACGCGCGGCTATCCCCGACATGGGCCACACCGGCAATCTGCTCACAAATCCACGCGCTGACGACCGTCGTCCCCATCCCGGCGTGGCGCGGATCCTTTTGTGCCTCGCCGTAGATGAACTCGTTCGACCGGCGCACCGCGTCCAGCAGGAGGGTCGTGTGCGGCAGAAACAGTGATGACGTCGAGTCGTCACCGCCGTGGATGCCAGTCAGCCGGCGCGCGATGGCCTGAATCGCCATCTCACTGGCCACTTCCCCGGCCGGTGCGCCGCCCATGCCATCACAGACCACGAACAGGCCTTGCTCGGCCCGCGACATGAACGCGTCCTCGTTCTGAGGACGCACCCGTCCGGTATCGGTGCGCGCTCCGACTCGCAGCCGCATCAGTCGCTGTGATTACAAGTCGTACGCCGGAAGAGTCCGGGGGGAGGAAGTGGTGATCTGCCAAAGAGATATGGCCGGAGTTCGGCCGGAGTCAGACACGATCACGGGACCGACCGTGGGCGCTTTTTGAACGATGCTTACAGAAGCGTCAGTCTTTTTCTTTGGGCAATTCGATGAAGCGCGGTTGATGACCGGTTCGCTCCTCGAGCGCCAGCAGGACCCGCTTCAACACGACCTCGTCGAAGCGCATCGAGACGAACTGTTCTTCAGTGGTGGTTCGTAATGCGACCCAGTCACGCGAGACCTGTATACCAAACTTTCCGAGCGTTCCACCGGCACGCGCGACAGGCGATGGCCCTTGTGGCGAATCCCACAGCGGATCGCGTCCACGCGACACGTTGATCGCGATGACACGTCCGTACGGAAACGAGCAGAGCGGCGATGCCGGGTTGTTGCTCGGGATGATGGTGATCTTGCCCTCGCCCATGAGGAGCTGTGCGCCCTGCTCTTTCGACTTGCGGGTACCGACGAGGGCCCTCGTCTCGAATACGAGAGTCGGATCCGCGATCGCCGTGCGCGTCGCGCGCCGCTCCACGGGCGCAGGTGGCTCGACGGGGGCCGGCGCTGCCTCGACGACAGGAAAGCTCGGCTCGACTGGCGACGCCGGCGCACGATTTGCCGGGACGGGCGCGCGGCTGGCAACACGACGCGGAGTGACCGGCGCTGCCGTGATTGCCGGGGCCGGTTCAACCGGCAAAGACTGAGCTGCCGTGACCGGACGCGTTTCTTCGCGCGGCGGTTCGGTCGCAATATCCTGGACAACCGGCGTTAGTGCAGACGGTGCGGACAGAACCGGCGCGGCTGTTTCGGTGGACGCAGGTTTTACAACTGGTGGCGGCTCATTCGCAGCCTGTGTCTCGTCTCCGCGCAGCATTGCGGAGCCGGTGGCGAGCGCTCCGATGGCCAGGACCCCGACGGCGGCTTCGACCCACACATAGCGACTTCGCGCCGCAGCGGCTGCCGGACGCTCGTTGACCACGGGCGCGACGCTGACAGCGGGCCGCGGTTGTGCGAGATCGATCGTCTCCATCACAGGCTGCGCCAGCACCATGCCTTCCCGATTGCTGACGGCAAACGTCTTCGCGAGGTCGCCCATGGCCAGCGGTCCGGTCGCCCGCGACAATTCCTCCCGAAATGCTTCGGCGGACTGGAACCGATCGGCCTGCGCCTTTGCGAGCGCGCGCTGGACGATGCCTTCGCACCAATCAGGAAGACCGCTGCGGTGCGCACAGATCGGAATCGGCGTATCGCGAATCTGACGCTGCAGCATCCCGAGTGCGGTGTCGGCGGCGAACGGCAATGCGCCGGTCAACAGACGATACAGGAGCACGCCGACGGAGTAGAGATCCGAGCGTCCGTCTACTTCTTCGCCGAGGACCTGCTCGGGGGACATGTAGGCCGGCGTGCCCATCAGACGGAAGTCGACCGTCTTCTGCTCGGCGCCGAGCACCCGGGCGATGCCGAAGTCCATGATCTTGATCGAACCTTCGTCGGTCACCATGACGTTGGCAGGCTTGACGTCACGGTGCACCACGCCGGCTCCATGGGCGTGCTCGAGTGCCGACAGGATCAAGTCGATGATGTAGGCGGCGCGTTCCGGCGACAGCGCGCCGAGCCGTTCCGATAGTTTGTCCAGCGATTCTCCGCGCACGAACTCCATCACCATCAAGAGGTCGCCGTCGGCGCGGAACAATTCGTAAATCGTGGCGATCTGCGGGTGATTCAGCCGCGCGAGGATCGTCGCTTCCGCGCGGAAGCGCGACATGACCTCGGTGTTGGCGAGATCCGGGTTCAGCGTCTTGACGGCAACATCGCGGTGAAGGGTTTCGTCGACGGCCTGGTAGACGACGCCTGCGCCGCCTCGCCCGAGCTGGCCGACGATTCGATATTTGCCGATGGTCCTGCCGATCATCTGCCTCTCCGTCCTTTCGGATTGATGCGAAAGAGGCGATAGGAGCGATAATCTCGATTTTCTTCAGCTGACATGAAACTGCATGCTTCGTCGATCGTTGTCGCACTCCTCGCCCTCGCGACGACTCTGGCCGGCCAGCGCGCAGCCGGACCTCAGGGCCAAAGGGCCGTTCACGTCACTGCTATCGCGGGCGTCGTTGCCGAAGGCGCGATGTGGACAGTGGCCTGGCAGGGACCCGATAACGCCGATGGCATCGTCGGTACCTCCGACGGAGGGCTGCTGTTCGCCCAGGAGCAACCCCGGCGCATCAGCAAACTCGATGCGATGGACCGGACGTCAGTGGTGCTCCCTGAGACCCGGGGCGTGGGATCGATCGCCATCGATTCCAAGGGGCGCATTCTCGGCGTGGAGCGCACGTGCACCGATCCCGGTGGACGGCCCGAACAGTGCGCCGAGCCGACCGCCGTCAGCGTGCTGACGCCGATGCGGGTGATTCTGGCCGATCGATTCGACGGCAAGCCTCTTGGACGTCTCAACGATCTGGTCGTCGACGCCACGGGCACTGTCTACTTCACTGTCGGCGGCGCGTACTTCGTCGGCGCGAATGGCATCGTGAAGAGCTTCGGCGAGAACATCCGCGCGAACGGCATCATGCTGAGTCGCGACGAGAAGATCGTGTACGTCACCAACGGCAGCGTGATCCTGGCGTTCGACATCATGCCCGATGGGAGTGTCACCAAGAGGCGCGACTTCGCAACGCTCGAGGCCGGCGGCAATGGCGACGGGATGGCGATCGACGACGCCGGACGACTCTACGTGACCTCCGCTCCCGGTGTTCAGGTCTTCGATACTGCGGGTACATACCTCGGTCTCATCCCCACGCCGCGCAGCGCAATCAGCGTCGCCTTCTCTGGCCCGCGCAAGCAGACGCTCTACATCGTGGGCAGTGGCGCACTGGGACCCGATGGACAGGAGTTCAGCACGCCGGGTGGCGTCAGGAACAACGCGAAGACGATCTACCGCCTTCCAATGCTTGCCGAAGGATTCAAGGGGCGCGCGAAGTAGAACGCGGCGTCAGCTCACCGGATTCGGTCGCGCCAGCCGCACGAGCTCCGGGGCGTGCAGGCGTTGTCCTCGATAAGCCGTGACTGCGCCAAAGCGACGGCCGGCCTCCCAGTCGTCGCGAGCGTCACGGATCTCTTCACGAGTGCGTGCCACGAAGTTCCACCACATCAGAATTGCTTCTGGAAACGGCGGGCCGCCGATGAGCAGTACACGCGCGCCGCTTTGACTCGCGAACGCGGCTTGCGTGCGTTGCATGCCGAGGTAATAGAGCACGCGATCGCGCAACGGCTGTCCGTCCAGGACGCAATCGCCCGTCAACACGAGCACGGCGTACTCGAAGTCAGCACGCAACGGAACATCCAGCGATGCGCCTCGATGTACCTGAAGATCGGCGCCACACAGGTCTGAGAAGTGCCGCGCGGGCGACGCCGCTCGATTGATGCTGCCGGAAAACACGCGGGCGATTCCGCCTGGCTGTTCGAAGATCGGGACGGACG
>JBKPNV010000032.1:0-10886 GCA_046732795.1 Acidobacteriota bacterium | reverse complement strand
CTGGAAGCCATGTCGGCCGGTGTGCCGGTCGTCACGTCGAATCGCGGATCCCTGCCCGAGGTCGTCGGCAACGCAGGTGTTCTGCTCGACCCGGTCGATGTGGCGGCGTGGGCCGACACGCTCGAGAGACTCACGACCGATGCATCGTGGACCGCCAGCCTGGCCCGTGCCAGCCTCGAACGCGCTCGAGCGTTCACGTGGCAGCAGTCGGCTGACGAACTGCATCGCGCCTACCTGGAGGCCGTCACGAGGCGAAGGAAACGCTGACGTGCGGATCGCCATTGACGGTCGCGAGCTCATGGGACGCCCGACCGGTGTGGGGCGTTATCTGTCGGAGTTGCTCAGCGCATGGAGCACGCTCGCCGCGGCGAACGCTCATGAATTCGTCCTGTGCGCACCTGGGCCAGTGGACCGCGTCTCGTACGAAGGCTTGCGTGTCTCCAGCATGGTCGCGCGCGGGTCGGGGACGCTATGGGAACAAATCGTGTTGCCGACACTGGTCAGGTCCGCAGGCGCCGACGTGTTGTTCTGCCCCGGTTACACCTGTCCTCTCCTGTGCCCCACACCCATCGTGCTGGTCATTCACGACGTCTCATTCGCGGCGCATCCCGAATGGTTCTCATGGCGGGAAGGGCTGCGTCGTCGCACGATCACCCGGCTCTCGGCACGGCGCGCGCGGCGGGTGATCACGGACTCGGATTTCTCGAAGCTGGAAATCGGCCAGCACTTCGGGATCGACTCGTCCCGTATCGACGTGATCTATCTGGGCGCCTCGTCATTGGCGACGAGTGAACCCGGATCGCGCGTACCGCTGGTCCTGTTTGTCGGTTCGCTCTTCAATCGGCGCCATATTCCCGAACTGCTCGAGGGATTCCGCCGCCTGGCAGCGAGAATGCCGGATGCCAGGCTCGAAATCGTTGGCGACAACCGAACCAATCCGCGCATCGAGATCGACCAACTGATTGCGGCAATCGGGATGTCGGGCCGCGTCCATTGGCGGTCCTACATCTCGGACGCCGATCTGGCGTCCCTCTATGCATCTGCTTCTGCGTTCGCGTTTCTATCGGACTACGAAGGCTTTGGCCTGACGCCGCTCGAAGCGATCGCCGCGGACGTTCCGATCGTCGTGCTGGACACGGCGATCGCCCGTGAGATCTACGGTCCTGCGGCGATGTATCTCGAGCGCCCCGACCCCGACCTGATTGCCAACGCGCTCGAACGGGTGCTCGACCGCGCCGACGAACGCACGCGTCTGATCGAAGCCGGCCGCCTGCAGCTCGAGCGATACTCATGGCGCGAGTGCGCGCAGCGCACGCTTCAGGTGATCCTGTCCACGCGATGACTCGACTCGCCATCATCATCGTCAGCTATAACTCGCGGAAGGACCTCGCGAACGCGCTGCGCTCCCTGACGGAGCCGCCTCCCTCTGTCGCTCATGAGATCATCGTCGTCGACAACGCGTCCACTGATTCGACGCCGGCCTACGTGCGCGAACATTGGCCGCGTGTTCGGCTGATCGCGTCAGAAAGCAATCTCGGATTCGCGCAGGCGAACAACGTCGGCATTCGCAATACCACCAGCGAGCTCGTCCTTCTCGTGAACCCCGACACGATCGTGACGGCGGCCGCCGTCGATCGACTCGTCTCGATCCTGGATACACGAGCGAACGTGGCAATCGTCGGGCCACGGATCGTCGACGCGATGGGGCGGGCCGAGCTCTCCTTTGGCGCGATGATCTCGCCCTGGGCCGAGTTCCGGCAGAAGCTCCTCGTTCGGGGAAACGACCGCGGACTGCCTGTCATCACCGGCCTGGTCGATCGCATGACGAGGCGCACGCACCTGGTGGACTGGGTGAGCGGCGCCTGTTTGTTGATTCGTCGGCAGGATCTCGACGCGGCCGGCGGCTTCGACCCACGCTTTTTCATGTATGCGGAAGACGTCGACCTGTGCGCCGCGGTGCGCCGGCGCGGCAGGTCTGTCCTCTTCAGCGCCGACCCGGAGGTCGTTCACCTGCGCGGCCGCTCGGCGGCTTCGGCGCCCGATCGAGTGTGGCGTGCGTACCGCCAAAGCCAGATTGCCTTTTACGCCAAGCATCACCCCGCCTGGGTCCCGTTTTTGAAGGTTTACCTCAAGATCCTCGGACGACTGCCCGATACACCCACGTAGGTGGACACCCGCGCGAGCTTGTCCTGGATGTGCCCGTCGTGTCGGCGGCGAGTGCCGCGCCATGTCGTAGCGTGCCGCTGTGGGTTTAATCACGCAGATTTGCCGCGTCGTCAGACCGAGACGATTGCGGGCGATGCTCCACCATCGCACGCACGCGGGGTGCTCCTGCTCATCGGCGGGCTGGTTGTCGGAGGCGCCATCGCCTTCATGGTGATGCGGCCGGCGCTACCTGCCGCTGCCACGGCCGCAACCATCCCCGTTGCGGCACCTTCAACCGCGGCAACTCCGGCTGACGTTCACACGGAAGACACACCCGGTCCCCAAGGCACTCTGACGACCGCCGGCGCGTCGCTGCTGACCACACCACAGCCAGCCGTGACACCCGTTCCCATATCGCTCCCGCCGGCGTCACTCGAAGACGTGGTGGGCCGCGTGTTACCCGCGGTCGCATCGATCACAGCAGGGCAGGCGCGCGGCACGGGATTCTTCGTGCGCAACGATCAGGTGCTCACCAACGCCCACGTGATCGAGGGACAGACATCAGTGAGGCTGCAGGTCGGAGAGGCTACCTACACGGCTCGCGTGACGACCGTCGCACAAGGAAGCGACCTGGCCATCCTGCAGGTCTACAACCCGAACCCCAACCAGGCGACGCTGCGACTCGGCTCCGCCGCAACGGCGCGGGTCGGGGAAGAAGTGATCGCCGTCGGTTCTGCGCTCGGCGTGCTTTCGAATACCGTCACGCGCGGTATTGTGAGCGCCATTCGCGACGTCGGGACAGTCAGGCTGATTCAGACGGATGCCGCAATCAATCCGGGCAACAGCGGCGGTCCGCTCGTCGATCGCTCCGGCGTGGTCATCGGGATCAACTCGCTGGCGGTCGCGGCGCGCGAAGGGCAAGGGATCGGCTTCGCGGTGGCGATCGATCACGCCACACCGCTGCTCAACGGCCAGCTCGCCAGCGCAGCCGCGCAAACGCCGCTGACGGCGCTCACCCAGGCGATGGGCGGACCTGGCGAGAGCGATGCGCTGCGCGCCAAGGGCGAACAGACCTACACCCAAGCGCTGGCGTGGGCTGCGCAAAACGGTCAGCAACTCGACGATTACTGGAACCGTTACGCCCAGAGCTGCGTGACAGCGGCCGCACGAGCCGGAGACCGCCCGTGGTTCGCCGTCCTCGAGCCGAACGGCGTCAGCCTCAACCTGGCCGCGAGCATCAACTGTCAGAGCTGGCTCGATACGATGCGGACCAACGCGGCCCCCATCAAGAACACACTGGACCAGGCCGCCGAGATCGCTCGCCGCAGCGGTGTGTATCCGGGTGTGATGCGCGACCTCCGCCGGCGATACCGGCTCGATTGGAGCGGCTGGGAACGATAGCGCCCTATGATCCTCGGTGCGATCTCCTCTTCGTCGGTCAATGCGATCCGACGACCGTCAGAACAGCTCGCACTGACAGAAATCAGGATCCCACCGATATAATGGCGGGATATGCGCGTCGCGATCGACACGCGGAAGATCCACGATTTCGGCATCGGGACCTACATCCGCAATCTGCTGCGACAACTCGCGCGCATCGATCGCGATACTGAATACGTCCTGCTCTGCCGTGAACCCGATATGGGCATCGCCGCCCAGCTCGGGCCGAACTTCCGCAGCGTGCGGGAGCCGTCTCCGAACTACTCGCTGCGCGAGCAGATTCACGTGCCGTGGATCCTGCGGCGCGAGCGCCCGGATGTCTATCACGCACCGCATTACGTGCTGCCGCCGGCGATCCGCTGCCGATCGGTCGTGACGATTCACGACTGCATCCACCTGATGTTTCCGCAGTACCTGCCCAATCGCGCCGCCTACGCCTACGCGCGCGCGTCGATGTGGGCCGCCGCGCGCCGCTCCGATCGCATCCTCACGGTCTCGGAAGCATCCAAGCGCGACATCCTTCACCTCTTCAATGTCAAACCGGAAAAGATCGTCGTCGTCTACAACGCCATCGACGAGCATTTCGCCGCGATTCCGTCCGACGAACATGTCGCGCGCGTCCGTGAGCGCTATCAACTCGATCACAAGTTCGTCCTCTACGTCGGCAACATCAGACCGCACAAGAATCTCGTGCGGCTCATCGAGGCCTTCAGCCAATTGCGACGCACGCACGATGACATCAAGCTGCTGATCATCGGGGACGAAATCTCGAAGCTTCCGGCCTTGCGCCGCGCGGTGCATCGGCACAAGCTGCACAAGCACGTGCGCTTCCTCGGGTACTTGAAGGGCGACACGCTCACCATCCTGTACCGATTGGCAGCGGTGTTCGTGTTTCCGTCGCTGTACGAAGGCTTCGGCCTGCCGCCCCTGGAAGCGATGGCCAGCGGGACACCGGTGGTCACCTCGAATGTGTCGTCGCTGCCTGAAGTCACCGGCGACGCGGCGGTGCTGGTCGATCCCTACGACGTCGAGTCGATCGAGGACGGCATGCGTCGGGTCCTCGACGACCCACGTCTGGCGGAGGAACTTCGGCTGAAGGGGCTGCAGCGCGCGCGCGAATTCTCGTGGGAACGCTCGGTCGAGAAAACGCTGCGCGTGTATCAAGAGGTTGCGGCCGACGGGAGCGCGGCCGCCATGGAGCATCAGGCCGGGTGAGCGGACCTCGAGTCGCGCTCGTGCATGACTGGCTGACCGGCATGCGCGGCGGCGAAAAGGTACTCGAGGCTCTCTGCGAGATCTTTCCCGGTGCCGACATTTTCACGCTCGTGTACCGCAAGGGATCGGTTTCGGCCACGATCGAACGGCATCCCATTCGCACCTCGCTCATACAGCGGCTCCCCTTCGCCACCACGCGCTATCGGCAGTACTTGCCGCTGTTCCCGTTCGCCATCGAACAGCTGAGCCTCGACGCCTACGACCTGGTCATCAGTTCGAGTCACTGTGCCGCGAAAAGCGTGATTGTGCCCGGACGCGCAAGACACCTGTGTTATTGCCATTCGCCGATGCGGTATGCATGGGATCAGTTCGATACCTACTTCGGACCCGCGCGCGTCGGCGCACGGGCGAGTCGATGGCTGTACCGGCCGATGCTGTGCCGATTGGCGCGGTGGGATGCGTCGACGGCGGGACGTGTGCATCGCTTCGTCGCCAACTCAGCACACGTTGCCGCCAGGATCCGCCGATACTATAATCGCGAGGCAGCGATCGTGTATCCGCCCGTCGACACGGTCTTCAATCATCCCGCCGACGTCGCATCGGAGAGCCATTTCCTCATCGTGTCTGCACTCGTGCCGTACAAGAGAATCGATCTGGCCATCGCCGCATGCGACCAGATCGGCGCGCCGGTTCGCATCGTGGGAGATGGCCCCGAAAGAAAGCGGCTGGCGCGGCAGGCGGGCGCCGGGGTGACATTCCTCGGTTGGCAGTCGAAAGAGGAGATCCGTGACGAATATCGTCGGGCCGCCGCTGTGATCCTCCCGGGCGAGGAAGACTTCGGCATTGTCCCCGTGGAGGCACAGGCCTGCGGCTGCCCGACCGTCGCGTTGGCACGCGGAGGCGCGCTCGAGACCGTCACGGACGGTGAAACCGGCGTTCTCTTCGAGGAACCGACCGTCCCATCGCTGACCGCGGCCCTCGAGCGCCTTCGCACGATCCGCTTCAATCGATCCGTCCTGCGTCTTCACGCCGAGCGATTCGCTCGCGAGAGATACACGCGGGAGATGCGAGCGGTCGTCGACGCAACGCTGGCGGCACCGGCTGGCGCGCGATGGTAAGGCGATACAACCGACTGCTCGTTGCGACCTACGTCCTCGGTGACGCCGTCCTGGCCATGTGGGCATTCGTCCTGGCGTACGGCATCCGATTCGAGAGCGGCCTGATCCCGGTCTTTCGCGGATATCCGCCATTCGAGCAGTATCTCAATCTGCTGCCGTTCATCGCCCTGCTGACGCCGCTCGCGTTCCGTATCCAGGGCGTGTACCGCCTGCGGCGTGGACGCTCCCGGGTCGACGACTTCTTCTCCGTCCTGGTCGGCAGCATCCTCGCCGTCGTCTTTGGCGTCGTCTCGACGTTGTACGTGCAGGCGTACTGGGCGTCAGAAGAGGCGCGCGCCCGCGGCGCGTACGAGGTGTCGCAGATCGTGTGGGTGCTCTTCCTGGTGCTCACCGTCATGTTCACGTACGCGTTGCGTGAGTTCGCCCGCGAGCTCTTCGAGCGCCGCTGGCGTGCCGGCATCGGGCTGAAGCGAATTCTCATCGCCGGTGTCGGGGATCTCGGGCGCCTGGTTGCCGATCGCATGCTGCAGCACCGCGAGCTCGGCTATCAGGTCGTCGGCTTCGTCGACGACCGGGCCGGCGGTGACCACATCGGGTATCGCGGCTTGTCGCTGCTCGGCACGCTGTCGGAAGTGGCAGAGATCGCGCATCGCGAGCGGGTCGACCACCTCTATGTGGCCCTTCCGCTCGAGGAGCACGCGAAACTGCTGGACTTGATGGAGATTGCGAACCGGGAGTGCATCGACGTCAAAGTCGTGCCCGATCTGCTCCAGTTCATCGCGCTGCGCGCTCGCCTGGAGGATCTCGATGGCTTGCCGATCATCAACGTCAACGACGTGCCGCTGCAGGGACTCAACGCCTGGATCAAACGCAGCCTCGACATCGTGCTTTCGGCATCTGCCGTCGTCGTCCTGGCGATACCGGCACTGATCATCGCCTTTCTGGTTCGACGAACCTCGCCGGGGCCGATCTTCTACAAGCAGGAGAGAATGGGACTCGACGGGCAGGCATTCACCGTCTACAAGTTCAGGTCGATGTACCCCGACGCCGAGGATGCAACAGGGCCGGTGTGGGCCCGAGAAGATGATCCGCGTACGACGCCGATCGGGCGATGGCTGCGCAAACTGGATCTCGACGAGGTGCCGCAATTCTGGAACGTGTTGAGGGGCGACATGTCGATCGTGGGGCCGCGACCGGAACGCCCCTTCTTCGTTGAACAGTTCAAGCACCGTATTCCGCAGTACATGTTGCGACACAAGGTCAAAGCCGGCATTACCGGCTGGGCGCAAGTGAACGGCTGGCGTGGCAACACGTCATTGGAGAAGCGTATTGAATACGACCTCTATTACATCGAGAACTGGTCTGTGACACTCGACTTGAAGATCATGTGGCTGACCCTGGTCCGGGGTCTCTTTCAGCGCGCCTGACCATGTCGCGAATCGTCGTGACGGGCGCCGCCGGCTTCATAGGCTCGCATCTCTGCGAAGCGTTGCTCGCGCGCGGAGATTCCGTCGTCGGGATCGACAATCTGCTGACCGGCGACTTGAACAACATCGCTCACCTGCGTGCCATGGACTTCCAGTTCATCAGGCACGACGTCACGCAATACATCGACGTCGACGGCCCGGTCGACTACGTGCTGCACTGGGCCAGTCCGGCCAGCCCGATCGATTATCTCGAGCTGCCGATTCAGACGCTGAAGGTGGGATCGCTCGGCACGCACAACGCGCTCGGCCTGGCCAAGGCGAAGGGCGCGAAATTCGTCCTCGCCTCGACGTCGGAAGTCTACGGCGATCCGTTGGAACATCCCCAGAAGGAAACGTACTGGGGGCATGTCAACCCGATCGGTCCCCGCGGCGTCTATGACGAGGCCAAGCGGTTCGGCGAGGCCATCACGCTCGCGTACCATCGCACCCACGGTGTCGACACCAAGATCGTTCGCATCTTCAACACCTACGGTCCGCGAATGCGACTTCGAGATGGGCGCGCCGTACCCGCGTTCGTCTCGCAGGCGCTGGCCAACGAGGATGTCACTGTGTTCGGCGACGGGACGCAGACTCGCAGCTTCTGTTACGTCAGCGATCTGGTGCGCGGCATTCTCAGCCTCATGGATGCGAACACGAACGAGCCGGTCAACATCGGAAACCCGCACGAGCTCACCATCGAGGAGATTGCCCGGACGATCGTGCGATTAGTCGGATCGAAGAGCAAGATCGTCTACCGCGCGCTGCCGGTCGACGATCCCAAACAACGGCAACCCGACATCACGCGCGCGCGAACATTGCTCGGATGGCAGCCGGAAGTCAGCCTGGAAGACGGCCTTCGTACGGCGATCGAGTATTTCAAGAGCAAGGTCTAGTCCATGATCTGCCCTTACGGATTCTCTGAGAATCCATCGCAGGAGACGCGCGGGTTCCAGTCCACGAACGTGCCGTTGGGGTTCTCACGCCACGCCCAGACATGCAGCTCGTAGAACGCCTCCAGACCGAAACGGTTCGGGCTGTCGACGAACGCGAATGCCTGACCTAACAGGGCCGGCGGTGCGGGATGATGCGCATCCCACGCGGCGGCAGGGACGATGTACTCGACCCCCAGCAGTTGGAGCCGCCCGCCGATCATTTCGTACATCAATGCTTCCGGCTGCTCCGGCTGCAGCTGTCCATCATCGAAGACAAGGCCGCCGTTGACGAAGTGCAACCCCATAGCGCCGTCCTGCTGTCCGCTGACGCAACCGAGCAACGGGCCGTAGCCGGCACCGGCGGCGACGGCCGGGTCGAGAAAGGGCCGCGTGACCTCGCGAACGACGGCCACCAGAGCGGGGGGCGCGGCGTGATCGTGGTTTGCGTGTTGATTCTGACCCGCAGCGAAAATGTCGACGCCCTGCACGATCAGCGAGCTGATCGCCATGCCGAAGAAAACGAAACGAGCGGTCTTCATGTCTACTCTCCAATTCATGCCCTGAACACAGGGCCAAACCCGTGACGCACCACATCAGATGATGGTCGTGATCCATCAACCCACACCGGCACCGTATCGGCCGAGCGAAATGGAATCTCCGCGGCAAGTGACCCGGCTATCCGCGATGCCACGTCGGCCTGAACCGACAACGCATCGGTGAGAACCGGTCGTACACCTCGGTCCACCGTTGCGCCTCGCCAGAGGGCCTCGACCAGCCACGCGCAATTCGCGTCCGGTCCTCCTGGCGCCGGACGCTGCCTTCAAGCAGGAAGTCGACCCTGAGCGTCGCGCCAATCTCCCTCGCCCGACACAAGCGCCTGTGAAAGCCAGCGACGATGACCGCGCGACGACGTCGGTGCCACACTCGACGAGGCGACCGAGTTGCAGGATCGTCTCGTCGGTGAGGCCGTCGCTGAAGTCGCGCGTGCCCGATTCACTGCCGTCATCTGGGAACGGCAACACCGTCATCCGCGGCCGGCCGCCGTTGACGCCGCGCTGCCGGCTGGACGCAGCAATGAAGCGGTAGCCCTGTCGCGGCAGTGTTTCAACGAAGCGGGGAACGTCGCCGTTGTCGCCAAGCGCCGTCCGCAGCCGCTTCACGGCGGTGTTGAGACTGTGCTCGAAATCGACGAAGGTGCCGTCTGGCCACAGCCGCTCGACGAACTCCTCGCGTGTCACGACCTGGCCGGGGCGCTCCAGCATCATCACGAGGATCGCGAACGGCTGCGCCTGCAGCCGCACGCGCTCCTGCCCGCGGCGCAGCTCGCGTGATCCGACGTCGAGCTCGTACGACTCGAAGCGCACGACACGCTCGTCTTCCGACCTACTGAGCGACAACGGTGCCCACCATGCCGGGGTGAATCGCGCAGTGATAAGAGAAGGTTCCAGCAGTTGGAAACGTGAACGAGAACTGCCCTCCAGGCGTGACGGTCCCGGAGTTCCACACGTTGGCGTTGGATGTGGAGGTATGAGAGACGACATCGGTATTGGTCCAGGTCACTGTCGTACCGACAGCAACCGTCAGCTGGGCCGGGTTGAAGGCTCGGGTCCCGAGTGCCTCGGCACCCATGGGTATGGTGACCGCCGCCGATGGACCGCTCGGGGACGGAGAAGGTGATGGCGTTGGCGACGGCGCTGGAGTAGGAGACGAGTAACTACCGCTGCAACCGAGCGCGAACGCGACGAACGCCGACACGAGCGCCAGACGTACAGACAACATGGCTTCCTCCTGGCGGGCTCTATTGCCCGACAGGTCCACGGTAGGCTGGCGAGACCCCGGCAACCACCGACATCACCCGTACGGCACTCGTACGGAGATGAACGTCAGCCATTCGGAATATCTGTACGCGCACACGAATTTCGTTTTGCAGAGGAACACGATGCTTGAACTCAGACCGACTTGCGAACACTGCAATACAGCGCTGCCTCCGGAAACCGTCGACGCCCCCATCTGCACGTAGGAATGCACGTTCTGCGCGGCGTGTGTGGATCGCAGCCGGGCAACGTGTGCCCCAACTGCGCTGGAGGATTCGTCCCGACACTGATCAGACCGTCACGAAATTGGACGGGTGACAATTACCTGGCAACGATCCGGCGATCACACGACGTTCCTCCGGAGATGTGGTAGATCGCCAGGTCAGTGAGTCGCTGTCTGCTTCTTGAGCGCTTCTCGGAATGCCTGACGGGCGCGCGCCAAGCCGGACATGACGGTTCCAAGCGGAACGGCCAGGGTATCAGCCATCTCCCGGTACGACAGACCTTCCAGTTCGCGGAGTCTCAGCAGCTCTCGGGAACGTGCCGGCAGGCTCTTCATCGCCCGTTCGATGAGCATCACGTCATCTGTCTGCAGCAACAACGCTTCTGGACTGGATGACGGCTGAAGATGGCTGTGATGTTGTTCGTCGAACAGGTCCGCCATTTCGTCGACCCGATGACGATTAAGACCGTTGCATGTATTACGAACAATTGTCAGAAACCACGCTCGACCGTTGCCTCCGGTGAACGTCCCGA
>JBKPNV010000031.1:0-33724 GCA_046732795.1 Acidobacteriota bacterium | reverse complement strand
GATGCTGTGCCATCGTCGTCGCCTGTACGACTCGCAAGTCCGGATCGACCTGGCGGCCGGCTGCGGCGAGCACCTGTGACATCCGCGCAGGATCCGTGCTGGTTCGGACAATGAACGTGACTGCCGGCAGGCGGTCGAGCTGCGCGAAGTGCTCGTATACAACGTCGCGCGGAGCTTCCCCGAGCGATCGAATGTTGATGTCGCTCGCCACGCCGACGATCATCAGGTCAGGCTCGGCTGGATCAGGCCGCCGGAGGATCCGGCCAAGCGCATCACCCTCTGGCCAGTAGCGGCGCGCCATCGCCTCGCTGATGATCGCAACAGGCTGAGTGTTGCTGCGGTCGCTTTCGTTGAAGGTGCGGCCGGCGACGATCGCCACACCGGCAGCATCGAAGAACCCCCCGTCCACGAAAGCGCGGTCTGAGCGAAACGCCTGTTGCCCAGCGGGCAGCGCTCTACCGTCAATCGTGAAGTTCGTGTTGCTGGACGAGAGCTCGAGGGGCAGGGGCCACACGAGGCCCACGGCTTCGACGCCCGGCTCCGCCTGAAAACGCTCGCGCAGGCTGCGCGTGCGCTGCACGGCGTCGTCAGCCGAGAACTTCGTGATCGGCACCATCGTGGCCAGAATCGACGTCGGAGCGTGGCCGAAGCCCGGATCGACGCCCAGCACCTGCTGCCAGCTTCTGAGGAAAAGGCCGGCCCCGACCAGCAGCACGAGGGACATCGAGATTTGCGCGACGACCAGCGCGTTGCGCCACTTGAGAGGCCCGGGCGCACTGCTTCCTCTTTGAGCCGGCCACGCTTGGCCGAATTCGGTGCGCGTTCCCCGAATGGCCGGAAAAAGCCCGAGAAGGCTGCCAGCCAAGACGCCGCTCACCGCGGTGAGCGTCAGCACTCTCCAGTCGAGCAGCATCCTTTCGTCGAGGCCCAGGTGAAGATCGAGTCTCATGCCGTAGGGCAGCGGGAGGTCGATCGACAGCAGAAGGTTGAGCAGCAGGAACGCGAGGACCAGTCCAACGACGGCCCCGCCGAGCCCGAGGAGCACGTTCTCGACGAGCATTTGCCGGACCAGCGCGCTTCGCGTCGCGCCGAGGGCACGGCGCAGGGCAACCTCCTCTCGCCGATCGAGCGCGCGCGCCACCAGAAAGCTCGCGAGATTCGTGCACGCCAGCAGCAACACCAATCCCACGACGGCAATGAGCAGCCACGTCGCGGTGCGCAAAAGCGGATCCACGCCGGGGACGACCTGCACGTCGGAGGTGGGCACGAGGGAGAACTGCTGGCCGGGAACCCATCCTTCGGGGCGCGCGAGCGTGAGGGATGATGCCACCTGTGACACGGCGTGCCCGGCCGCCGCTCGAGTGACGCCGGGTGCGAGCCGCGCTTTCACGAAGAAGTTGTGGACGCTGCGCCGGTCGAGCATCTCGATGCCCATCAACTCGTCGTGCATGGCGATCGGGACGTAGAACGCGGGCGTCACCGCCGGAAGACCACCGCGATAATCCGCCGGGGCGACGCCGATGATTGTGTAGGCCCGCCGTCCGATTTGCAGCGCCCTTCCGACGACTTGCGGGTCAGCGCCGAACGCACGCTGCCAATAGCCGTAGCTGAGCATAACAACCGGATGGCCGCCCCTGGCCACATCGTCCGCCGGCTGAATGGCTCTGCCGAGAAGCGGCTCGATGCCGAGGAGCGCGAACGCGCCTCCGGACACCGCCTCTCCCATGACCGTGCCTCCCATGCCGTCGCGATCGATTTGGGCGACGGCGAACGTCGACGCTGCGATTCCGGTGAAGACGCCGGTCGTCCCTTTACGCAGATCGTCGATGTTCGGGTACGACATCGGATTGAACCCGCTCCCGCGTTCGGACTCGTAGATGTTGACGAGGGTATCGGGTTCATGGAGAGGCGACTTGTGGAACAACACTGCCTGGGCGACGGCGAAGATCGTCGCGTTTGCGCCGATGCCCATCGCCAGCGACAACACAGCCATCGCCGAGAACGCCGGATGCCGGCGCAGCGATCGCAGTCCATAGCGGACATCGCGCGCGAGGTGCTCGAGGCGGGCAGCGCGGAATACGTCGCGCGTCCCCTCGCGCATTTGTTCCACGCCACCGAATCGGATCAGCGCCTGCCGCCGCGCTTCGTCCGGCGTCATGCCGGCGCGCCGGTTCTTCTCAGTCTGTCGCTCGACGTGGAAGCGGATCTCATCGTCGAGCCGATCCTCGAGTTCCTGGCGGTGTGCCGTCCGCAAGGTTCCGGCGAAGCGCCGCCACAGATACGCCAGCGCACCCATCAGGCCCTCTCAGTTCACGTCGTCGCGTCCAGAACGAGATTGATGGCGCGCGACATGCGTCGCCACTGCGCCAACGACTCGTTCAGATATCGCCGTCCCTTCGCCGTCAACGAGTAATAGCGCGCGCGCCGATTGTTGTCGGTGACGCGCCACTCGGAGCGGATGAAGTCCTGCTGCTCGAGGCGATACAGCGCGGGATAGAGCGTTCCCTGTCCGAGTTGCAGCACGTGCTCCGACCATTCTTCGATCCGTTCGGTGATGCCCCAGCCGTGCATCGGTTCGAGCTGCAGGGACCTGAGCACCAGCATGTCGAGCGTGCCCTGCAGCACATCGCTTTTTTCCTTCGCCAACACGCCACTCCTTTCCGACAGACGAAAAGACGCGGGTGAAAGTTCCTTTCGACGGGCGAAAGGACCCTAACGAAGCTTAGAACACAATGGCCAGATGAACACACTCTATACGGTTGACGACCGAAGTCTGTTGGCCAGCGTGCTCGATGGAGAGGGAGTATTTCTCGGACCGGCGAAGCTGCTCGATGGGCTCACGGCCGATCAGGCGAGCGCGAAACCGCACCACCTTCCGCATTCCATCGCCGACATCGTCGGCCACCTGTGCTACTGGCAGGAGTGGTGGAATCGTTGCGCTGCAGGTGGTTACGCTGGCGTCCCCCACCACGCCGCCGAGAGTTGGCCGACCGGAAGCGCAGGCGACTGGGACGCGCTACGCAGGCGCTATCTGGATTCCATCGAAGAGGCGAAGCGGATTGTGGCCCGATCGGACTCGCTGAATGATCCCATCCTCCCACCAGACGTGCAGATTCCCGTGCTGGCCAAGGAGTCGCGGGGGTCAGGCCTTCTGCATGCCGCCGTGCACAACAGCCATCATCTTGGGCAGATCATTACGCTGCGTCAGTTGATGGGTGCGTGGCCGCCGCCAGCCGGGTCGATGACCTGGTGAGCACATGTCAGATCTCGAACGCCTGCCCGTATAATCACAGCCGTTCCACGTGGCCCTTACCATTGGCGCTCGCCTCGGGCCATATGAAGTCACCGCCCAGATCGGTGCGGGCGGCATGGGCGAGGTCTATCGCGCGACAGACACCAACCTCAAACGCCGGGTCGCGATAAAGATTCTCCCTGAAGCGTTTGCCCAGGACGCCGAACGACTGGCCCGCATTCAGCGCGAAGCCGAAGTCCTCGCGTCCCTCAATCACCCCCACATCGCCGCCATCTACGGCCTGGAGCGCACCGAAAGCACGACCGCGCTTATCATGGAGCTGGTCGAAGGGCGTACGCTCGCCGAGCGGATTGGCAGCGCGGGGCCGCTGCCGATCGACGACGTTCTTACGATCGCGAAGCAGATCGCGGACGCGCTCGAAGCCGCACACGAGCAGGGGATCGTCCATCGCGACCTCAAGCCGGCCAACATCAAGGTCAAAGACGACGGCACCGTAAAGGTGCTCGACTTCGGTCTGGCGAAGATCGCGCAGCCAATCGGGGCTTTAGCGGGCGGCGCCACGTGGACTGGTGCGGTGGGCGCGTCGCAATCGCCAACGATCACAACGCCAGCGATGACGATGGCCGGGGTGATTCTGGGGACGGCATCGTACATGTCGCCCGAGCAAGCCAAGGGCCGCCCGGCGGACAAGCGAAGCGACCTCTGGGGTTTTGGTTGCGTGCTCTACGAGATGCTGACGGCGACGCGGGCCTTCGATGGCGACGACGTATCCGAGACGCTGGCGTTCGTGCTCACGAAGCACCCCGACCTCAGTGCACTTCCGAAGTCGACGCCCACAGCCGTTCGCAGACTCCTGCGACGCTGCCTCGAAAAAGATCGCAAGCGACGATTGGCGGATGCTTCGGACGCGCGGCTCGAGATCGAGGAGGCGCTCACTGCTGCCGCGCAGGAAATCCCGGGCACAAATTCGCGGCCGATTCCATATGGACTGCGTCGATGGGTGCTCCTCGGCGCGGGAGCGTTCGTGCTGGGAGGCCTGCTCACCGGCGCCATGATGCGGCGCTCCCAGACGTCAGCAGCGCCGCCGGCAGTCGTCCGGTTTGCTTTGCCACTCGCCGACGGCCAGCAGTTCTTCGAAAATGGAAATCAGATCCTGGCGATCTCTCCGGACGGCACTCGAATCGTGTTTGCCGCCAATCGACGCCTGTACATGCGCCGGCTATCTGAACTCGAGGCCAGGCCAGTGGCCGGCACCGAAACAGCGAGCGGCCAGGTCGGCTCGCCGGTCTTCTCGCCGGATGGCCAATCGATCGCGTTTGTCTCGGGGCGTCCCCCGAGCATCAAGCGGATTGCCGCAACCGGCGGGGCAGCCGTCACCATCTGTACCGGCTGCGGAACGCTGGGAACCATGAGTTGGGACAGCAGCGGGATTGTTTTCGCTCAAGCCGGACAAGGTCTCCCGGTTGGCTTCGCAGGTGAACGCGCACGTGAGGGACCGCACCGAATCATGCGCGTCGCTGCCGATGGCGGCGAGCCGCAGTTGCTATTTGCCGTGACTGACGGCATCCCGTTCGACGTGCAGGTCCTGCCGGGAGGCGACACGGTCCTCTTCGGTCTCGTGAACAGACCGTTACAGATCGCCGAGAGTGCCGATGCCAGCCCGGTCGAAGCGCAGATCGTCGCACAGTCCGTCACATCTGGAGAACGGAAGGTCCTCGTGCCGAGCGGATCCGCTCCACGATACCTGCCGAGTGGTCATCTTCTCTACGCGAGAGACGGCATCATGTTCGCGCGACGATTCGACCTCGAACGGTTGGAGGCGATAAGTGAGGAGACTCCAGTCGTCGAAGGCGTTGGGAGACCCACGTTCGTCGGCGCTTCGACCAGCGTCGCCTATTTCGATGTTTCCGCGTCCGGCTCGTTGCTCTATATCCCAGGGCCAATCACGCGGCTCGTCCCATACGACCTCGGAATCCTCGATCCGCAAAAAGGCGTCGAGCCGCTGAAGCTTCAGCCACGCGCCTACAGGTATCCGCGCGTGTCGCACGATGGCAAATGGATCGCGGTCGAAGCCACAGACGGGCAATCGGAGGACATCTGGCTCTACGAGCGATCCGGCCGGAGCGCCATGCGCAGACTGACCTCCTCGGGGCGAAACCGATATCCTCTCTGGTCTTCCGACAGCACGTTCGTCGCGTTCCAATCCGAGCAGGACGGTAATCGAGGGCTGTTTCGTCAGCGTGCGGATGGCAGCGGGACCGCCGAACGGCTGACCACGCCCGACGCCGGAACCTCACACGTTCCGAACTCGTGGGCTCGTGATGGCAGGAGCCTGTTTTACGAAGTGGTCAAGGATACAGGCCTAGCGCGGGAGTTGTGGGTACTCACGCTAGATGACAAAAGGCGAATGCGCGTCGGCGACATTCAAACGCCCAACCTGAGCACGGTCGAAGCAACGCTGAGCCCCAATGGCCGATGGCTCGCCTACAGATCGCTGGTCAATGGCGCGCCGGCGGTGTCTGTCCAACCGTTTCCAACGACGGGAGCGTCGATCGCCATCGCGGAAACAGCGGTGCATCCGGTCTGGTCACCTGACGGCCGCACGCTCTTCTTCAACAGGATGTCCACCGGGGAATTCTTTGCCACTACCGTGACATCGGAATCGCCCTTCCAATACAGCACTCCGCGACAGTTATCCGGCATATCGTCGGAGCGGGAATCGAACTCATCACCATCAAACCACGACATCACACCTGAGGGCACGTTCATCGGCGTGATCGCCGCCGAACGGGGGGACAACGCGCTCAAGCCGCAGATCAATATCGTCTTGAACTGGGTCGAGGAACTGCGGCGCGTCTTGCCGCCCAAGTGAGGGCACCGTCAGCTGGCACCCGACTCGGCCCGTACGAGATCTCTTCCGTGACGCTCAGCCTGCGATCACGCCTTCGTAGCTCCGCAGCGCCTCGGCTTCCGAGTCGAAGGTCTCGAATACGGTCGAAAGCCGGCAGATGGCCAACAGATCCTGGACTCGGGTCGTGAGATTCACCAGCTTAATCTGACCCTTGTTCCGAACTACGGTCGTGTGCGCCGCGACCAACTCCCCAAGCCCGTTGCTGTCGATATAGGACACACCGCCAAGATTCATCAGAATCTGCCGCGTTCCCTCGAGGATCAGGCTGTTGATCTTGTCCTTCAACTGCCCGACGCCTTCGCCCGCCACGAGCCTGCCTGCCAGGTCGAGCACGACGACAGAACCAATCGGTCGTTCTTCAATCTTCATGACTAGCTCCTGACTCCGTCGACTCCGCGCGTATCCTGATTAACGCAGTAGCCCGAAAGATCGAACTCACAGCACACCCAGCTGGGCAGGTATTCTGTTGGTGACGCACAGCCGACATGAAGAGCCTCGCCGATTGCCGCGTGCTGCTGGTGGATGACACCAAGGCCAATCTCGACATTCTCGTCGAAGGCCTCAAAGTGGATCACAGACTCAGTCTCGCGATGAACGGCGAAACCGCGTTGCAGGCAGTTCGGCGCGCGCCTCCCGATCTCGTGTTGCTCGACATCGTCATGCCCGACATGGACGGCTATGAGGTGTGCCGTCGCCTGCGCCAGATGCCCGAGACGGCCGACGTGCCGATCATGTTTCTGTCATCGCTCGAAGACGTTCAACACAAGACCCGCGGTTTCGAGGCAGGCGGGAACGATTACGTGACCAAGCCATTCGACATGCTGGAAGTGAAGGCGCGCGTGCGATCCTTGTTGAAGGCGAAAGCGTACAACGACGCGGTCAAGGAGCAGATCGCGAGCGAGCTCCGCGTGGCGCGTGACATTCAGATGGGCATGCTGCCCCACGATTTCTCGGCGCTGGAAAATGCGTATGGCGTCGGCTTCGGTGCGGTGCTCGAACCGGCGCGTGAGGTCGGCGGCGACCTGTATGGTGTCTGCGCCGCCGGGCCGGAACGATTGGTGGTGTTTCTCGGAGACGTTTCAGGTAAGGGCATCCCGGCCTCGATGTTCATGGCGCGCGCGATCAGCCTGGCGCGACTGCTCGCTCGCGACATCGCCGAACCGGAGCGACTGCTCGCGCGGCTGAACGATGAACTCGCTGTCGACAACCCGACAGGTATGTTCGTGACGTTGCTCTGTGCGGTGCTCGAGCCGAAGTCGCGTCGGCTGACGTTGGCCAATGCCGGTCATTGTCGGCCGGTCTTGTTGTCCGCCGCCGGGCCGCCGCGTTGGGCCGTCGATCATCTCGGCACCGCGCTCGGTTTCGAGACGGGCGTGCAGTTCGAGCGCACGGAGCGGACGTTGAACCCCGGCGATGCGCTCATCCTCTACTCCGATGGCGTAAGCGAAGCATTCAACTCGCAGGACGAATGCTATGGCGCCGATCGGTTGCTGGCGGACGCAGGAGCCTGTGCGGGCTTGTCCGCTCCTGCCATCACCACACGTGTCCTCGAAAGGGTCCGCCTGTTCGCGGGCAACGTGCCTCAGTCCGACGACATCGCGATTCTCACGCTGAAAGTGCATGCCAGCGACTCCATGACTGTGGTACTGCACGCGACGCCTGACGAGGTCATGCGCGGCGTAGAGGCGTTGCAGCGATTTGCGGCGTCGCACCACGCGCCCGACAAAACGATCTTCAGTCTCGCACTCGCGCTGGAGGAATGCGGCAGCAACATCGTCAACCACTCCTTGAAACGCGACGCGCAGAAGACGTTTCAGCTTTTTCTCGGGCGCAGCGACGATGCGTTTGTCGTTGAGTTACGAGACAACGGCGCACAGTTCGATCCCACGGATATCGCACCGCGTCAGCTGCACGCGGCGGATGATGACGTGGGAGGTGGGTGGGGCATCGAACTGGTCCGGCGGAACATCGACGAGATGCGCTACCGGCGTGAGGGCGATCAGAATGTCCTGCGACTGATCAAGCAGCATGTTTCGACTTCTCTTTAGCAGAAAACCAATATGCCACTTCACATCAGCATTCAAGGCGCCGGTGTTCGGGATGCCGGCACGGTCACCGTCGCGCTAGCCGGCAGTCTGGACACGGCTACCGCTCCCGAACTGGAGAAGCAACTCGCGCCGGTGCTGGCCGGTTCGGCCAGGGACGTCGTCTTCGATCTGGCGCAATTGACCTTCATCAGCAGCGCCGGCCTGCGAGTTTTCGCTCTGGCCCGCAAAACGCTCAAGGAGCGGGGCGGGCAAGCCTCCTTTGTCCACATGCAGCCGCAGATTCATGAAGTATTCGAGATCATGAAGTCGTTGCCCGGCGTGGCGGTCTTCAAGGATGTGGCGGAACTGGATCGCTATCTGGCGGCCCGTCAACGGTCGCACACCCGGGACCACTAACGGCAGTCCTGCGCGAATCGTGGATTGATTTGGCGTAGAGCGCAGGCTTCAGCCGGCGCGGTCCGACGCGGGGGCTCAAGCCCCCGCTCTGCGGGTGGTGAAAATGCGCTAACGCCGCTCGGGCAGCGCAAACACGTATAACGCCTGTCCAGTCGTCGGTACTCGGATCTCCGGAGCGATCGTCGACGGCACCAGCCGCGGACTGCCACCTCCGAGACCGGTGGTGACGGCGACGTACTGCCGGCCCTCGATCGAGAACGAGATCGGGAAGCCTTGCACTGACGTGCTCAGGCGAGTGCGCCACAGCACCTTTCCGTTTCTGACGTCGACGGCCTTGAACTCCCGATCGAGATCGCCGACGAACGCGACACCGCCCGCGGTCGAGAGGACCGACGTCAGGAACGGCGCACGCTGTTGCAGCGCCCACATCTCCTTGAGGCTGTTGACGTCGAAGGCAGCGAGCTTTCCGATGTTGCCGTCGGTACCCGGCATTTCGTAAAAGCGCCTGTCGGCGCCGCCGCCGCTGCCACCGCCGGCTACCTGCTCAATTTTTTGTGCGCGGATCGCGATGCAGCTCTGGCTGAGCGGAATGATGAGCTGATTGGTGGCCTTGTTATGACTCATCGCTTGCCAGTTGTGCCCACCTTCGGTGCTCGGGCAACCGTCAATCCACTGTCCGACCTCGTGGTCGATGATGTCGGCTCGATAGCGTGGCTCGCCCGTCTTCGGATCGAAGCTGTCCCAGACGTTCTGGAACGTCGCTTCTTTGTGCCCGAGGTACTTGCCCGTCTTGCGATCGAGTTTCCAGAGGACGGCATCCTTCCCGATGGTGAACACCAGGTTCTGTCCGCCGCTGTCCACGAGCACTCGCTCGAAGACGATGTCGAGATCGAGCGACTCGCCGGGGGCATGTTGAAAATACCAGGAGAGTTTGCCGCTATCCACGTCGAGCGCGAGCGTCGAGCTCGTGTAGAGCCCTTTGTCAAGCGTGTACATCCCACGGCTGACCGGCATCCACGGCTTGGCTTGTGCCGTACCCCAGTACGTCAGGTTCAGGTCCGGATCGAAGCTTCCGGTAATCCAACTCTCGCCGCCGGCACGGAACAGACTCGACAGGCTGCCCCACGTGTTTCCTCCCGGCTCGCCTTCGCGCGCGACGGTGTTGAATCGCCAGAGTTGTTTGCCGGTCGCGGCGTCGTATGCGCTGATAAAGCACTTCTGCTCGACGTACTGCTGACAGCCCCCCATTCCCTGGATCACTTTTCCCTTTGCCACCAGCGGCCCGCTCGAACTGCCGCGGCCATCCGGCATGGCCACATCCCACGCGACCTCGCCGGTTCGTGCGTTCAGCGCGATCAGATGCGCGTTGCTCAACGCGAGAAACAGCTTGTCGTCGTAGAGTGTCATGCCGCGCATGGCGATGTTGACGCCGAGACGCTGCTCCCAGATCAGATCACCGGTCTTGCCGTCCAGCGCCTGCACGATGCCACCGGTGTTGTTGAGGAAGATCGTACCGTTGTAGGCCAGCGGCGAGGGTTGATTCGTTCCACCCTCGTTCATCGGCCAGATCCACTGAAGCTGAAGGTCCTGCGCGTTGTCACGCGTGATCTGCGTAAGCGGGCTGTAGCTCGAGGCGAACTGATCGTGGCGCAGCATCGGCCAGTCAGCCGGGGCCGGATTGCGCAACATGTCATCTGTGACCGGCGCGAAGTTCTTGACTTCGCCCTTCACCGTGAGGCCGATCGGTGCCGGCTCCTGGCCGCGCCCACGCCCGCCCCCTGCCGCGGCACCCTGGCCTCCCGCGCCTCGTCCAGCCGGCGCCTGAGCGGCCGCCGGTGGAGGTGCGGCGCCACGCGCTGGCGCTGCGGCCGCGGGTGCCGGTCCGCCAATCCTCACGTCTGTCGTCGGCGTCAGCGGAGTCGTTCCTGCCGCGATACCGTTGTACTGAAGGATGTAAGCGACGATGTTCGCGTAGGTCGGTTCGGACAAGCCGCCCGGGTTATCCGCGGGCATCGTCGTACGAATCAGTCCATACATGTCTCGCGTCGTACGCGTACGCCAGCCACCGATGAATCCCTCGCCCGCGAGTGGAGGCGCGCCCATCAGATCGGAGCCATGACATGCGGCGCAACTCGCTTCGTACGCAACTTTGCCAGCCGTAGCCTGCTCGGCTGTGTAGGGTCCACTTGTCGGTTGTTGACCGGCGAGCAGGACGCCCGACGCGACGAGACTCGCAAACGCCACCAAATGAGCCGAGCTCTTACGCAACATCATCGTGACCTCGGTAAGGACCTTGCCCTCTGACCTTTGACCCTTGACCCTTGTGTTTCTCATTTCAGCAACCAACCCCAGAGCGTGCTGCCGTCCGGAGGAACGCCTTTGGCCGTGTGCAGCTGGATGTACAACTTGCCTTGCTTCAGAGATTCAACCTGTTGCGGCGTGAGGTCGATCGAACCGGACAGCTTGCCGGCCGCCGCCTGCGTAACCATGAGGTCGGCGATGGCCGCGCCGCGAGCGCCTTTGGCAATGCCGCTGTGAAGTCGCGCAACCGTGGCGGGTGCCGCCAATCCTTCAAACGACCCCGAGAGCGTCAGCTTCCGTCCGGCTAGCGTCGCAGTTGCCGAACCCTTTCCCGTGACGTTGGGCCGATCCGTAGGCGTTGTCGGCACCCATCCCAGCCGTGCGGTGTACGTCTCATTCTGGGCCGATGAAGGAACAGGCGACGCGAGAACCGCCAGGGCGATAGCGACAACAGCGAAACACCGGATCATCATGTAACCTCGGGACGCGGCGTATCTTACAATGAGGCGGGTCTTGGCCTTTAGACCCGATGTGCCGCCTGCAGCCCTCGAGGATCCCTGATGAGGAAGAGTCCAGCATTCCAGCTCGATCGCCGTTCATTTCTGCGTGTGTCCGCCCTGGCCGGAGGCGGCATGCTTGTCGCCGCGTACCTCGAACCGGTCGCGCGGGTGGTGGCACAGGGCGCAGGACAGGCCTTCGTCCCGAACGCGTTCATCACGATCACGCCCGACAACGTCGTGACGATCGTGTCGAAGAATCCCGAGATCGGTCAGGGCATCAAGACGTCGTTGCCGATGATCCTTGCCGATGAGCTCGGGGTGCCGTGGGCAGGGGTCCGGATTGAGCAGGCTGACCTCGATGAGACGAAGTACGGACGCCAGAATGCCGGCGGCAGCACAGCCACCCCCACCAACTGGGATCCGTTGAGACAGGTTGGCGCGTCGATCCGCGAGATGCTCGTGGCCGCGGCCGCGCAGGAGTGGAGCGTGCCTGCGGCGGAGTGCGTCGCCGCCGACGCGCGCGTATCGCATCGTGCCAGTGGCCGCACCATGACCTACGGCGAGCTCGCGTCCCGCGCGGCGACGATGACCCCGCCAGCTATGCAGACGGTGAGGCTGAAGCCGGCAGCCGACTACCAAATCATTGGCAAGTTCACGCGCGGCGTAGACAACGCGCGCATCGTGACCGGACAGCCGACGTTTGGCATCGACCTCACGCTGCCGGGAATGCTGTGGGCGGTGTACGAGAAATGTCCGGTGTACGGCGGCAAGGTTGTCAGCGCCAACTACGATCAGATCAAGGCGATGCCCGGCGTGCGTCACGTGTTCGCTGTTGCCGGCACGGACGATCTGCGCGGGCTGATGCCGGGCGTGGCCATCGTTGCCGACAGCTGGTGGCAGGCGAAGACCGCACGCGAGAAGCTGCAGGTGCAGTGGAACGAAGGCGCGACGGCGCAGCAGAGCAGCGAAGGATTCGCGAGCCGCGCGAACGAGATCTCCATGCAGAAGCCCGGCTTCCCGCTTCGCGTCGATGGCAACGCGGATCAGGCGCTCCAGGGCGCGGCCAAAACGATCGAAGCAGCGTACGATTATCCGTTTATCTCGCACGCACCGCTCGAGCCGCAGAACTGCACGGCGCACTGGCACGACGGCAAGATGGAAATCTGGGCGCCGACGCAGACGCCGGCCAACGGTCGGCAGCTGGTCTCGCGCGCGCTCGGAATTCCTGAATCGAGCATCACGATTCATATCCAGCGCGCAGGTGGGGGATTCGGCCGGCGCCTGACCAACGACTACATGGGTGAGGCCGCCGCCATCTCCAAGCAGATCGGCGTTCCGGTGAAAGTGCTCTGGACGCGTGAAGACGACATGCGCCACGACCACTATCGCCCGGGAGGGTTTCACTTCCTGAAGGCTGGCGTCGATGCGTCCGGCAAGCTCGTGGCGTGGCGCAATCACTTCGTCAGCTACGGAGACAACTCCAAAGGGGAACAGGGATTCGCCAACTCGGCGAATATCCCCGGTGTCGAGTTCCCTGCACGCTTCGTCGCGAACTACGACTTCCAGGCGACGCTCATGGCGTTGGGCGTCCCGACCGGCGCGCATCGCGCGCCACGCAGCAACGCGTTCTCGTTCGTCTTTCAGTCGTTCATCGACGAGATCGCGATTGCCGCGGGCAAGGATCCGATCGCGTTTCGCCTGGAGTTGCTGAACGGACCGGCGATGCCCGAACCGCAGCAGGGCGGCAACGGATTCGATGCCGGACGCATGGCCGGCGTGCTCGAGGCTGTTCGTGACCGATCAGGGTGGGGCAAGCGACAGCTGCCAAAGGGCACCGCCATGGGTGTCGGCTTCCAGTATAGCCACCGCGGGTACTTCGCCAACGTGGCTGAAGTCACCGTCGATTCGCTCAACCGCGTGAAGGTCAACAAGGTGTGGGTCGTGGGTGATGTCGGCAGGCAGATCGTGAACCCGAGCAGCGCGACCAATCAGAGCCAGGGCGCGGTCGTCGAAGGCATGAGCCATCTGATGGGATGGGAGATCGCTATCCAAGGCGGCAAGGCCGTGCAGAGCAACTTCCATCAATACCCGACCGTGCGGATCCCTCAGGCGCCCGAAGTCGATGTCCACTTCGCCGTCACCGACAATCCTCCAACCGGTCTCGGTGAGCCCGCTCTTCCGCCAACGATTCCTGCGCTGGCGAATGCAATCTTTGCTGCAACAGGTAAGCGGATCCGCTCGTTGCCGATATCAAAGCAGGGTTTCCGATGGGCTTGATAGTCGATCGGTGAATCGACGATTGTTGATTGTTGATCGTTGTTGATTTGTGATCGTTGATCGGTGATTCGCTTGAAACAGCAATCAACAATCGTTAATCAACGATCAACAACGAGTCACTAGTCAAAGATCGCCGATTCATAAATTCCGTGTTACCCCACATCGTCATCATCGGCGGCGGCTTTGGTGGGCTCTCCGCCGCGCGGGCGCTGCGCAACGCAGACGTCCGCGTCACGCTGATCGATCGTCGCAATCATCACCTCTTCCAGCCGCTGCTCTATCAAGTCGCCACGGCAACGCTGTCGCCGGGCGATATCGCTGCGCCCATTCGGTGGATTCTTCGCCGTATCCGCAACGTCAGGGTATTGCTAGCCGATGCGACCCGTATCGATGTCGACACACGACGCGTGGAGTTGGCGGACGGAGGTGCACTCGATTACGACTGGCTGATCGTCGCGACGGGATCTCGGCACGCGTACTTCGGCCATTCCGACTGGGAGCCCAACGCTCCGGGACTGAAAACGCTGGAAGACGCGATCGCGATCCGGCGACGCATTCTCATCGCGTTCGAGCGCGCCGAACGGGAGGAAAACGATCTGCGCCAGGGCGAGCTGCTCACGTTCGTGATCGTGGGCGGAGGCCCGACGGGTGTCGAGCTGGCGGGAACGCTCGCCGAAATCGCGCGACAGACGTTGCGCGACGAGTTCCAGTCGATCGACACCGCGCGTGCACGAATCCTGCTCCTCGAAGCAGGACCCACCATTCTTCAGACCTTCCCCGACAAACTTCGCAACGCCGCGCGCAGCTCGCTGCAGCGTCTTGGTATCGAGATTCGTGAGAACACTGCGGTGACGGCCGTCGATGCCCATGGCGTGATGGCGGGCCCTGAGCGGGTGAACGCGGGCACGGTGTTGTGGGCGGCTGGCGTGGCGGCATCCTCGCTGGTCAAGACGCTGGGCGTTCCTCTCGACCGCGCCGGGCGCGTCATTGTCGAACCCGACCTTTCAATCCCCGGTCATCCCGAGGTGTTCGTCGTTGGAGACGCGGCAGCCTTTCTGCACCAGGGAGGGAAGCTCTTGCCGGGTGTCGCGCAGACCGCGATGCAGGGCGCGCGTCACGCCGCGAAAAACATTCTGCGACGGCTGCGCGGAGAACCCACGACGCCGTTCGTGTATCGCGATTTGGGGAGCATGGCCATTGTCGGGCGACGGGCGGCCATCAGCGATCTCGGATGGATCAGGCTCTCGGGCGTTCTCGCGTGGCTGTCGTGGCTGTTTCTGCACATCTTCATGCTCATCGGATTTCGCAACCGGATGGTCGTGCTGTTCGAGTGGGCGGTGGCGTACTTCACGTTTCAGCGCGGCGCCCGCCTGATCACCGGTGACGCGAAGACGACCAAGCCTGGATAACACGAGCTGCACTTCCAGGTTCCGAGTATCATGGACGCATTTGAAGGAGCAGCCTATGCGCGCCAGGTTGACGATGATGTGTGTGGCCGCGGTTCTCATGAGTGTCGTCGCCCTCCCCGCTTCGGCAGGCGCTCAATCACCCTCGCTGTCGCGCGGTACCGCCGCCGGTTCGTCGGCGGTTCCGCGCACGCCCTGGGGCGATCCGGATTTGCAGGGCGGCTGGACGAGTCAGGGCGAACTCGGCGTGCCGTTCGAGCGAGCCAAAGAGTTCGGCACGCGGCAGGAGCTGACCGACGAGGAGTTCGCAAAATCCGCCGACCGCCTTCGCGCGGAGCGCGATCGTGACAACGCCGAATTCGATCTCGAGACTGCCGATCGGAGCAACGCTGGCGCCGTCGGATCGGCCACCTCGCCGCCGCCGCACTGGCTGGAGAGAGGCAATCCCTCTCGACGGACGTCGATGGTGATCGATCCACCGGATGGACGCGTTCCCGAGATCACCGCGGAAGCGCGAGCTCGAATACAGCGTCAGGTCCGTGGCAGCTTCGGCAATGGTCCATGGAACGGTCCGAAGGATTTCACGCTCTACGATCGCTGCATTACGCGTGGCGTACCGGGCTCGATGTTCCCGGCGGTCTACAACGCGAACACACGGATCGTGCAGGGCCCGGGCTTCGTCGCCATCACCTACGAGATGATCCACGAGACTCGCATCATCCCCGTCGACGGTCGCGACCACATCGCGTCTTCCATTCGCCAGTACCACGGCGATTCCCGTGGCCGATGGGAAGGCGACACGCTCGTCGTTGACGCGAGGAATTTCAGCGATGCGACGAACTATCGCGGTTCCGGCAAAGATCTGCACTTGGTGGAGCGATTCACGCGTGTGGGCCCGAACGATCTCCGCTATGAAGTGACCGTCGAGGACGCGACGACGTTCGCGAAGCCGTGGACGGCGGCGTTGAACCTGAAGGCGCAACCGGAGGAGATGTTCGAGTACGCGTGCCACGAGGGCAATCACGCGATGTTCAACATGCTGAGCGCTGCGCGCGCGGCCGAGAAGGCAGCTGCCGATTCGTCCTCGCGTTAGCTGGGGTCAGACCCCGTCACGGATTTTCACACGGCGGGTCTGAAGACCCGCCGCTCCAGCAGGTCGAGGGGGCCTTCAGGCCCTCCTGGCCTACTGCTTCTCCACCATCACGCGTCCCTTGTCGTTCTCGTAGACGTGGTAGCGGTTTCCGTCCTTGCACGACGCAAGGTAGTCGTTCTGCGCTTGCACCTTGACGGCCACGACCTCGCCGCACGGCATTCCTTGAAGCGCGATTACCGACGTCAGGTCCTTCTTGATCGCCTCCTCGTCCTGCGCGATTGAAGGCGCGACCGCCAGCAGATTGACGATCACCGAGTACGCGAATAGCCGAGAGCATCTCTTCATAGGTTCTCCAGCGTTTACACGTCGAGGGCGGCGAATTTTTGGGGGTCCGCCAGCAAGCCCCAGATCACTTCGCGCGAGGCCACGATGTCCGACGCCAGCATCTCGTCCTTATCCTGCAGAAGGGAAAGCACCTTCATCATCAACAGGTCGTACGACTGACGGAGCTGCTGCATCGTCACGTTGTCTTTTCCCGCGTAGTGTCCACGGAACCGATCCAGCAGGTCGTCGACCTGGTTCTTCAAGGTCAGCTTCGTCATCAGGCCGATGGCTTTGGTTGCCTTGAGCCGTTCCTTGAGGGCCGTCAGATCGAGCGCGGGATTTGTCGCACGGGCTGGTGACGCCGACTTTGGTGCGGATGGAGTCGACGGCTCCGGCTTTCCTGGCGCCGCCGATTTCACCGGAGCTGCGGGTTTAGACGGTGCTGCTTTCGGCGCCGATGGCGATGGAGCCGCAGGCTTTGCGGGCGTGCCCGTTGGCGCAGCCGGCGACGGCGATGCCGGTTTCGCAGGTGCGGGAGGTTGCGCCACTGGTGTTGGTTGCGGCGCCTCGGGTGGCTTATGCGCGCATCCAGCGATCAAGAACATCAACGAGAAGCCGGCACAAACGATACGCATCAGCTGACTCTCCCAGGACTCAGCTGATGGGATTGCGAAATCGTTGCCAGGCTGAAAAGCCGTTTTTGCTATGTACGTGGGCGATACCGCGTCGCTACATAGTTATCGACGAGCGTCCGGAAGGCTTCCGCAAGCTCATCATAGGTGCCCCTGAGTGTGGTGAAGTGTTCCCCGTCTATGAAGACGGGGCAGTTGGGCGCTTCGCCTGTGCCCGGGAGGCTGATGCCAATGTTGGCCGCCTTCGACTCGCCGGGCCCGTTGACGACGCAGCCCATGACGGCAAGCGTGAGAGTCTCGACTCCTTCGTAGCGCTTCTTCCACTCCGGCATCTCCGACCGGATGTAGTCCTGCGTCCGTTCGGCGAGTTCCTGGAAGGTCGTGCTGGTCGTGCGGCCACAGCCGGGACACGCCGTCACGCTCGGCGCGAAGGCACGAAGACCGAGCGCCTGTAACAACTCACACGCGGCGTACACCTCCTCGCGGCGATCCCCGCCAGGGCGAGGCGTCAGGGAGACGCGAATTGTGTCGCCGATTCCTTCATTGAGCAGGATGCCGATCGCTGACGCCGACCAGACGAGACCCTTCGTGCCCATACCCGCTTCCGTCAGCCCGAGATGCAACGGCTGATCCGTCTTGCGAGCCAGGTCACGATAGATCGCCAGCAGGTCTCGCGGGCGCGACACCTTGCACGAGATGATGATCTGATCTTTGCGCAGACCCGTTTCGAGCGCGAGCTCGGTCGAGTCCACTCCGGAAATCACCATGCACTCGTTGAGAATCTCTTCTGAGGTCCGACCAAGCGCTCGCGTCGTGTTCTCTTGCATCTTCGCCACGACGAGCTCCTGATTCAGCGAGCCGCCATTGACGCCGATGCGAACGGGTTTGTCGTGATCGATGGCGACCTTGCAGATGGTTGCGAACTGTTCGTCGCGTCGTTTGCCGGTGCCAACGTTCCCCGGGTTGATGCGGTACTTGTCGAGCGCGGCCGCGCATGTCGGGTAGCGCGTCAACAGGAGATGGCCGTTGTAGTGGAAATCGCCAATGAGCGGCGCGTCGCAGCCAGCATCGAGCATACGCTGCTTGATTTCCGGAACTGCCGCGGCGGCCTCGGGGAGGTTGACCGTCACCCGCACCATTTCGGAACCAGCCTCGGCAAGCTCGATGCACTGGCGCGCTGTGGCTTCCGCATCCGCGGTGTCGGTCATCGTCATCGACTGGACGACCACTGGCGCCCCGCCGCCGACCTGCACACGGCCGACACGCACTCCGACCGTCTTATGAAGCCGTACTGTAGACACTTACTGAATGATAACCGTTCACCCGAACCCCGAACCCTGAACATGAACCAGGAACCGAGAACCCGGAACGTGGAACTGCAAAGATCTCTACGCTTCCTGCCAGCCGTCCTTCACGAGGATGCCCCGAATCTGGTCCGCTCGCGCGAGCGCGAGGTCGACGCTGTCATAGTTCTCGGCTCGGTCCATGACGCCGTCGAAGAACCACGTAACCGTCGTTTGCGCGTCACCCGGGAAAATCGTGGCGTGCGCCGTAGAGCGCCCGCGCGACATCCGCCAGAGCACCGTCGGATCTGAGGGCGCGGTCATTCTGGTCTGGCGTTTTCACGCCCAGGCATGATGACGGTCTGGCCGAGCGCGTGCTCCGGACGCTGGCAGTCGGCTGACTTGGTGACGATCGTGCCCACAACTCGACCGAGAAAATCGCGGTAGGTGCGCGCCTGACATCCACACGGCAGGGCTTTGGCGGCGTCTTCGCTCATAGATTCACACCATTGTAGCGGTGACCCCCGCGCGTGATCGGTTCTGGTTGATCCGCACCGGCTGGCGTTCTAGTCTTCCCTGCGAGGACCCCAGCCGAGGGCCTGTTCGGCTACCAAGGTTGGAGCCCGTTGGCTGCGTGCCGAAGGGAGGCTCTATGCCGTCGATTTTGCAAGTGCTGGCGAGCAAGGGTTCGCACGTGTGGTCGATCTCGCCGGATGCAACCGTGTTTGCGGGCTTGACGCTGATGGCGGAGAAGAACATCGGCGCGTTGCTCATCATCGAGAATGACAAGCCGGTCGGCATCATGTCTGAGCGTGACTATGCCAGGAAGATCATTCTCGAAGGCCGGTCGTCCCGCGATACGCGGATTCGCAGCATCATGACGACGCGCCTGGTCTGGGCGCACCCGTCAGACAGCGTCGAGCACGCCATGGGGCTGATGACGCGCGAGCGCGTCAGGCACCTGCCGGTCGTGGACGGCGACTCGGTCCTCGGCCTGGTTTCCATCGGCGATCTCGTGAAGGCGATGATCGATCAGCAGCAGTTCAGGATCGAACAGCTCGAGCGGTATATCGCAACCTAGCTGACGTACTCCGGTTCGCCGTTCCGAGTTCCCCGTTCCATCGGTCGTGGTCCGGCTTCACGTTCGCGCTTCTGCGTTTCGAGTTCGACGTTCGGTTCTGCGTGCGTCGTCGACGGAGTAGGGGGAGCGGAGCCCGTCGGCGGTATATGTGGAGCTCTGTTTGTGCGTTATCCAACCCGGAACCGAGGAACCGACGAACCGAGAACACACGGAACGAGAACCATGAACACGAACCCGGAACGTGGAATTGGGAACCGGGAACGGCAGTACGTGATGTCTAGTGTCCCAGGACCAGCAACCCTCCCGAAATCGCGGCGAGCATCCAGAGTGCAGGCGCGATCTCGCGCGCCCGACCGACGACGACATAGAGCAGCGCGTGGAGCAGAAAGCCCCACAAGATGCCCTGTGAGATCGAAAGTGTGAGCGGGATCAAGACGATCGTCACGAACGCCGGCAGTCCGTCTTCGAGCGACCCGAAGTCGATCCTGCCCACGGTCTGAAACATCGTCAGTCCCACAAGCACGAGCACGGCAGCCGTGGCGTAAGCGGGAACGGCTGCCGCCAATGGCGCAACGAACAGGCAGGGGAGGAAGCACAGTGCGGTCACGATGGAGGCGCGTCCGGTGCGTGCGCCCATTTGGATTCCGGCGATGCTCTCGACGTACGCCGTGCCGGGCGATGTCCCGACGAGCCCGGCGCCGAACGTCGCGCACGCATCGACAATCAAACCTTGTCTGAGATTCATCGGCTTGCCGTCAGGCTCCACCAGTCCGCCGGCGCTTGCGACGCCGATGAATGTGGAGAGCGAATCGAAAAGATCGGTGAAGAGAATCGTCACCATCGCCGGGACCAGCGACAGTCGCAGCGCACCGACCACGTCCAGCTTGAGGAAGACGGACGAGAAGTCCGGCAAACTGACGAGACGTTCAGGGGGTGCCGCATACCCGAGCGTCCACGCCGCGGCTGTCACGACGAACATCGCGGCAAGGAATGCCAGCGAGCTTCGCCGTCGCATCAGCGCGACTGCGATCAAGACGCCAGCCAGCAGGAAGGCCGTCCGGTGATCCAGGGTTCCGACACGAAGCAGCGTCGCCGGGTCTGATTCGATCAAGCCAGCATTACGCAGCGCAATCAGCGTGAGCAGAAGCCCGATGCCGGTCGCAGTCGCCAGTCGCAGGCTGGTTGGAATGGCGAGCGCGATTTGTTCGCGCAGCGGCGTTGCTGAGACGATGAGGAACAGGACGCCGGCCCAGAAGACGATCCCGAGCGCCACGGGCCACGGAACCTGCTGCTGCAACACGATCGTGAACGCGAAGAACGCGTTGAGACCCATGCCCGGAGCGACCGCGAACGGCAGCCGGGCGTAAAGTCCCATCAGCAGTGTCATTGCGCACGCCAGCACGACGGTGGCCGTCAGCACTCCTGAGAAGGCCATGCCGGTGCCTTGCGAGGCCAGGATCCCCGGATTGACGACTACGATGTACGCCATCGTGAAGAACGTGGTGATGCCTCCCACCATGTCGCCAGACAAGGTAGCTGGGTGGCCAGGTTGTTCAGGAGCTGGGTACAGCCGTTGCTGGGTAGCTGGGTTGCCGGGGAGCTCGGTGGCTGCGTAGCTGGGTTGTCCCGTCTGTGTATTTGGCAGCATCTTGGATATTCTCGACGCGGATACCCCGGGAGCCTACGGCAATTACCCCGCCACCCAGTTACCGTAGCTACTCAGCTACCTGACTACCCAGCTACCTAGCCTACGCACTGAGTGATCCCCGTGAGAGCAATCATCATCGGCGCTGGCGCTGCAGGGTTGGCGACGGCGATATTCGCGAAGCGGGCGGCTCCTCATCTGGACGTCTGCTGCGTCGACGGCGCAGCCAGGATCGGGGCAAAGATTCTGGTCAGCGGTGGTTCGCGGTGTAACGTCACGAACCGTGTCGTAACAGAGCGCGATTTCTGGGGAGGTTCCTCCCGCGTCGTACGCAATGTACTGCGAGCGTTTCCCGCCGGGCACGCGGCGGCCTTCTTCGTCGCGCTCGGTGTGACGCTACACGAGGAGGCCGGCGGGAAACTTTTCCCCGACACGAATCGCTCGAGAACGGTGCTGGATGCGCTTCTGGCGGAGGCGCATCGCCTTGGCGTATCGATTGAGACAGGCCGGCGCGTCATCGCGGTCGATCGTGAGCACGATGGCTTTTGGATCGACACGTCGAACGAGGCTCGACTCGCTGCCGACATCCTGGTGTTGGCGACAGGTGGCCGATCACTGCCAAAGACTGGCAGTGATGGACTCGGGTACGAGTTGGCTCGCGCGCTGGGGCATGGTTACGTCGAGACGACGCCTGCGCTTGCGCCGCTCATGCTGGAGGGCGACCGGCACATCGCGCTGACGGGTGTATCACACGACGCGGTGCTCAGCATGCGCGTCAATGGCGCACTGAAGGTGCGCATCGAGGGATCGATGCTGTGGACCCACTTCGGGATCAGTGGCCCTGCGGCCCTGAACCTGTCACGTCACTGGCATCGCGCACGACTAACGGGACACGATGCCGATGTGCAGCTGAACGTCTGCCCAGGCGAAACCTTCGAATCGCTCGAGGTGTGGTGGCTCGCGCAGGCGCGCGCGCGCCCGAAGGCGCTGATCCCGACGATGCTTGCGACTCGAGTTCCTGCGTCGGTCGCGGCCGCATGGGTAGCGGCGAGCGGCATCGAGCCGGACACGACGCTGGCGCACCTCTCGAAAGCCGGTCGGCGGCGAGTGATCCACGCATTGCTCGACACGCCACTCAATGTGGTGGATAGTCGCGGCTACTCATACGCCGAAGTCACGTCCGGTGGAATTCCACTCGACGAGATCGACCCGGCGACGATGGAATCGCGGGTGTGTCCGGGGTTGTTCCTCGTCGGCGAAATTCTCGACGTCGATGGGCGCCTCGGGGGGTTCAACTTTCAATGGGCGTGGTCGTCCGGCTGGGTTGCGGGGCAGGCGATTGCCAAGCGAGTCGCGTGTGAATGATCCGGCGACGTGGCTCACGAGCAATCGGTCCTTGTTGCCCTCCTCTGGCGACAGCCTCGATCTGGCCTGTGGCTCGGGTCGTCATGCCATCTGGCTCGCCGAGCAGGGCTTTCGCACGCTGGCCGTCGATCGCGACACCAATGCGATCGACACGCTGACGCACGAGGCCCGGCGTCGCGCCCTCCCGATCCAAGCGCGAGTCGTCGATCTCGAAGACGGGGAACCGTTTCTGGAGCCGCATTCCTTCGACGTGATTGTCGTCGTCCACTACCTGCATCGGCCGTTGATGCCGGCGCTGGTGAGTGCTATCCGCCGTGGCGGCGTCCTGGTGTACGAGACCTTCACGCGTGCGCAGGCCGCGCGCGGGAAACCGACGAACCCGGCGTTCCTGCTCGAGCCCGGCGAGTTGCCGATGCTCGTACGGCCGCTCGACATTGCGGCCAGCCGCGAAGGGGACTTCGACGGCCGGTCGCTGGCCTCAATCGTGGCCGTCAGACGTTAGCGGCTTTGTATTGAGCAACCTTCGCCGCGATCGTCCGACGACCCATGTCGACGCGACCGTTGAATTGGGCTCCCTCCGCAATGACGATCTGCATCGCGCTGAGGTCGCCCGTGACCCTCGCCGAAGGAGCGAGCTCGATTCGCTGTGCCGCCGACACCGATCCGGTCACCGTGCCGTGGATGACGACGCGCGCGGCGCGGATGTCGGCTTCGAGTAGAGCAGGCTGCGCTACGATCAATGTCGCATCGCGAAGGCGGATGTTCCCCGTCAGCTTTCCCTCGATGGTGAGGTCTTCTTCGCACGTCAAGGTGCCGTCGAAGTCGACGGATGCGCCGATGTGAGTCATGGGCTTGTGAGATTCTGCAGTGATGAGGTGAGAATCTTCGCTCCCGCGTGCCGGCCGTAGCTCACGCCGAGTTGACGCGCCTGAGCGAAGGTTGGTGCCTGAGGAGGGAATCGAACCCACACGCCGGGTGACCGGCGCGAGATTTTGAGTCTCGTGCGTCTGCCAGTTCCGCCACTCAGGCCCACATCCAGCATACCTCACCAGGCAACCTCGCTACCCAGCGACCTCGCTATCGATCCGCCTTCGTCACCCGCCCGCTCTTCATCACGAATGACACGTGTTTGAGCCGTGATGTCCGCGAGCGGATTGGCCGCAGTCGCGATGATGTCCGCGGCAAGCTGCGGCGGGATCGCGCCGCGTTCCTGGTCGACGCCAAGCAGCTAAGCGGCTGCCGGAATCATCGCCTTTACGATGTCCTTGGGAGAGAAGGCGGCTTCGATGTAGCTATCGATCTTTTGTACCCTGGACGAATATGAGCTGGTTGCGCGAGACCGCGCCCTGTTCAGGGTCGACGAGCACGCCCGCTCGAATGGCAATCGTCGGCGCATCGGGTAATAGTAGTCGGACAGCCGTCGACGACCGTCGACGCGAATGGCGGTGGTTATGCACAGTGATGGCGGAGTGCCAAGCGTAGCCGGACGTCGAGCGGGCACGGTCGCCGGCACGGTCTGCGTGTTGATCGTCGCGGTGTTCTATCTCTTGACGATCCGGGAAGGGCACGACTGGGGTGACGACTTCAGCCAGTACATTCAGCACGCTGTGAATCTGGCGCACGGCGCCTCTTATACCGAAAGTCGCTATCTGTACAATCCGGATAACCCATCAATAGGACCACGGCAATATCCGCCTGGGTTTCCACTCGCGCTGGCCCCAGTTGTACGGGCGTTCGGTCTCGATCTGCAGCCAATGAAGGCCGAAGAGGTGCTCTTCTTCGCGGCGGCGCTGCTACTCATACATCGGCTGATCCAGCCACTCATGCCGCCCGCGGCGAGCGCAGCAGTCGTGCTCGCTGTCGGATTGAATCCCTACTTCTGGGACTTCAAGGATCAGATCCTCTCGGACCTGCCCTTCCTTTTCTTCTTTTTCGCCACCCTGTTGTGTTGGACTCGCGCACACGGGATAGAAGGAAGTACGCGACGTCGTCACGTGCTTTCGATCCTCTGCGGAGTTGCGATGTATGCCTCCTACGCGACGCGCGTGATCGGCATCGTCCTGGTTCCGAGCCTGGTCATCAGCGACTTCATCAAGCATCGATGGTTGACGAAGGACACGCTCTTAGCGATTGGTACCTTCACGATACTGGCTGCGCTGCAGTACTTCTTGCTCACGCGCGACACGAGCTATATGGACTTGCTGACAATAAGTTCCTCCGTCATTGTCGTCAACGCCAGGTCGTATGCGGGATGGCTCGCCGAGATTTGGGCAAACGGATACGCACAGCTGCCTCAGAAGCTGCTGTTTCTCGCCACTGTGGCCCTCGCTCTGATTGGATACGTCTCGCTGTGGCGGCAGTCGAGAATGACTCTGTTCGTCGTTGCCCCATTGTTGTACCTCATGGTGATCGTGGTCTGGCCGCTGGCGCAGGACACGCGGTTTCTCATCCCAGTAATACCGATTTTTATCGCGTGCACGGTGCTCGGTGCCTTATCGATTGATAGTGCGATTGCTCGCCACTGGCGCGCATCCCACCTCGTGGTGAGCGTGCTATTCGTTCTCGTGGGTGTGACCTACGTCGCTCGCTATTCGACGCTTCCGTTCGGCCGCGTTCAGGGAGGCATCGGCAAGCCGGAAAGCGTACAGCTCTTCGACTTCGTAAGGACGTCCACGCGCCGCGATGACGTCATTGTCTTCAGCCGGCCACGGGCCCTGTCGCTCTTTGGTGAGCGGACCGTGACTCCGCCGTCACCTTCGGCAGATCCCTGCGCGCTCTGGCGGTATATTCGTCACGTGCGGGCCGGGTACCTGGTGACCGGACCCGGCGCCGCGAACGAAGAGGCAAAGTATCTTGCCACCTTTGTTCGCGACTTCGCGCCCAACCTCCGCGAAGTGATGCGAAATGCGGACGTCGCCGTATACCGAGTGGAAAGTGCGCCCGCCACTTGTGTCGAGCTGCAGCGAGTCAATCGATAGTGCCGGCCAGACAGGAGCGAGTGGCAGAGTAAGATCCCCGCGTGACGCACGGAGTCACCATCCTGCAGCCACGAGGCCCGGTCCAAGCCTCGACGTCGGGCCGTCGCACGACCGGGCTGGCGCCAGAACTCCTGAGCCAATCCGTCGGAAGGCTTCGGATCCTCACTCTCCTCTACGCCTTCACGTTTTTCATGGCCGGCGTCTTCCCGAACATTGTCATTGCGCAGACCCGCGCCGACTATTTCGCGAATCCGGAAAAATGGGTCCCGGCCCTCCTGTCGATTGCGATGGCGCTTGTGGTGTGGACCCTCGCAATGAGCCCGCGAATCCCCTCGCCGACCGTCATGAACGTCGGTCTCGCATTCGAGGTCGTCAGTTGCTACGGGATCGCGCTGGCGGAGTACCTGGAGCCGACGCACCTCAACCTGAATGGCTGGATGGGACTGTCGTGGGTTGCCGCGTGGATCCCGCTTTTCACGGTCGTGATTCCGACTCGTCCTCTCAAGGCCGCGCTCGTCACCTTGGCGTCGGTCAGTGCAGTCCCGGTGGTGATCGGCCTGATGGTCATAACCGAGCGAACGACATTCCGTCCGGGCGCTCTGATGTTCTTCTTCTGGATCGTGCTCCCGTATCTGCTCGTCACGATCATGGCGTATGTTGGCGCGCGCGTCGTTTACACGCTCGGTAAGGCTGTTACCGAGGCGCGCGAGCTGGGAAGCTATCGCCTGGTCGAGCGCCTCGGGCAAGGCGGGATGGGCGAAGTCTGGCGCGCCAGGCATCGTCTGCTCGCGCGCCCAGCGGCTATCAAACTCATTCGAGCGGCCGATGGGGCAGGCACTGCAGCGCAGCAGGAGGCGATTCGTCGATTCGAGCGCGAGGCGCAGGTGACTGCGGGACTCTCGTCGCCTCACACCGTCCAGCTCTTCGACTTCGGTGTTGCCGATGATGGAAGCTTCTACTACGTAATGGAATTGCTGAACGGGCTCGACCTCGAGAAACTCGTGCAGCAATACGGACCCGTCCCGGCGGAACGAGCGATCTACCTGCTGCGACAGGTGTGTCATTCGCTGGCCGAGGCGGAGTCCTATGGCCTGGTTCATCGTGACATCAAGCCCGCGAACCTCTTCGTGTGCCGCTACGGAGGCGAATACGATTTCGTAAAGGTGCTCGACTTTGGAATCGCCAAAGCGGCACCTGACACGATGCAAACGGGCGCCTTGGGTTTCACGCAGGACAACGTCCTCCAGGGCACGCCAGCCTACATCGCTCCCGAGCAGGTCATGAATGGGTCGAATGTCGATGGACGTGCTGACATCTACGCCACTGGATGCGTGGGCTACTTTCTCCTGACGGGAAAGCCCGTTTTCACCGGCGACACACCGATGGCAGTCGTGGTGCAACACGCGCACAGCCAACCGACAGCTCCGTCGGAGTGTTCCGAGTTGCCGATTCCGGCCGCGCTCGACCGCCTGATCTTGGAGTGCCTGGCGAAGAGCCCGTTCGATCGACCGCAGTCTGCCCGCGAGTTGGCACAGCGGCTTGCAGAGGTGCAACTCGTGAATGCATGGACCGAGGATCGAGCCCGCGACTGGTGGGGCACCCACCAGCCCGTTGCAAAAAGCCGTTTAAGTGTGGCTGGTCCAGAAGCGGAACCTCTGCGCCACGCGTGACGTGGCCAATCTGCGTTCTCATCCGATATCATCCTCAGACATGCGGATACTCGTGGGGCTGGCGACAGTCACTTTTCTGTGCGCATTCATGGTGTTCGGTCTGCTCGGCAGCGAACAGGTCGTGCGTGGTCAGGCTCCAAGGACCGTGTGGGACGGCGTCTTCACGGCAGCGCAGGCGGAGCGTGGGCGCGCCTTCTACCTCGCGAACTGTTCCGAGTGCCACGGGGCGACGCTCGAGGGCGGAGAAAAGCAGGCGCTCAAGGGCGATCGATTCTGGTCGGACTGGCAAGAGACCACCGTCGACTACATGCTTGGCCGGATCAGCAAGAACATGCCGTTCTCGGAGGATGGCTCGCTGGCAGGAACGCTGGGCATTCCGACGTACGTCGATATCGTGGCCCACATTCTCAACACGAACGGCTTTCCCGCCGGCGCGAGTGAGTTGACCGCGGCGTCCAGCACCGGCGTCCAGATCGTCAAAAAGGGCGGTCCCAGCGAGCTGCCCGCCAACAGCTTCGCGCATGTCGTCGGATGCCTCGCCAAGGGCGAAGGGCGCGAGTGGAAGCTGACCAGGGGCTCGCCGCCGGCGCGCGTGTTCGAGAGTCAATCGCCCAATGCCAACGCACCGCTTGGCGACCGCGAGTACGCGCTGAAATTCGTGCTCACGCCGCTGGACAAGTACGTCGGCTATCGGATGTCCGTGCGCGCGACCCTGATGGGCGAGGGCGGTCGCGACGGTCTGAATGTCCGAGGGATATCTCCGGTCAGCCAGACCTGCGAGTAATCAGAACATCCACGCGAGACCCACGCCGGGGCGCAGCAGCCAGGCGCTCTCGAGTCCGTGCAGTCGCACACCCGGCACGAGGTCGACGTGATCGGTCAGGTGCACGCGCGCCTCGAAACCGACAAGCGGCCTGACACCATATGTGACAGTTTTCGTGAGAGACGGCAGCACGATGGGGGCCGCGGGCAGAATGTCGAATCGCGACTCGCTCTCGTAGGTGTTGCGATAAAAGCCCATCCCACCGAGATAGACCAGCGAGACCTTCGACGACAGCGTCTGGTTGAACCATACCGTGGTCGAAAGTGTGCTGTGGCGCTGCGTGGACCGCAGCCGGTATGGCAGTGGCGATGGAAACAGCTGCGTCGCGGTCAGGTTGCCTGCCGCTCTCGATATCGTCGTCAGGATCTCGGCGCTGCTGGCCAATGGGATGGCGCCGCTGAATTCCGTTTCGATTTCTCCCGGCCGCGTGAACGCGAGCTCGATGCCCCAGCGGCTTCCAAGCGGCGTCCCGATGCGCAGACCAAATCCAATGGCCTCGCCACCCGACGGAACATCCAGTCCGAGCGACGATTCGGAGTGCGTGCTTCGCAGGACGTCTCCAACGAGGTCGACGCCGACATAGGCGCTCTGTGCGAACCCGGTTCCGGTCCACACAATAACCAGCATCGCTGCCCATATCAGCTGTTGGCGCATTTTCGTCCTGTCCCTCGACCGGTCTTTCGGCTCACACGGATGGCTCGAATAGTTCCGGCAGCGACAGTGAATCCGCGAACGAGTGGAGTGGTGAGCACTGTGCGATCGGCAGCTGAGAGCGATGCGTGAGCCGCGAGCCGGTTGCCCTCGCGGCGGTAGATCGTCATCCGGACTCCGTCGATCCCGACGAGCAGTTGGTGCCACAGGATCACTTCCGGCCATGCGCGCATTGTACCGTCGTCTCTGACGACGAGAATGCGAGCGACGTGCCGGTCGAGTTTGCGACGGATTCGCAGCGGCGAGGGTGGATTGATCGCGGAAAGTCGAAATGCATGCGGCCTGTGAGAATCGCAGATAATCAAACGCGTCACGGGGTACCTATGAACGCCCCTAAGTCGAGTCACCCGCATTTTGTGGTCCTGAGCTTCGAACGCCCGGAAGGCGAGCGCTTCGCGATCTTTCGTCATGGCGAATGGCTCCGCGCGGCCTCACCGTCTCAATGGGGCTCACCCATGACGCACATCGAGCAGATGGAGCGGTTCGTCCGATCGCTGGAGCTTTTGACGGAGGAGTCTCTGCGCACGCGGCTCCTGGATATGGGGCTTGCCGGCGACGCGGTGACGCATCACATCGTCAAGGCTCGCACTATCCGGCAGATGAACAAGGGCGGTTCGTGGGAACTGGTCACGGCGCTCGGCTACCGGAACGAGGATGGGCAGGTCGTTGTCGCACGGACGGTTCGCACAGGGGACGATCTGATGCAGCGCGTCTTCGTGATGCGGTGCAGTGTCTGTGGTCATGAGTACGGCACCTACGGCTTTGAGATTCCACATCGCTGTTGCCCCAACTGTCAGGACGGGCCTGCGGGGATGACTGTATGAAGGCTTGGCCAATCGGGACTGCTCTCGTCGCGGCGGCCCTCGTGAGCGCTGTCGCGAACGCGCAATGGCTGAATCAGAAGTCGCCGAGTACCCCGCGGCTGGCCGATGGATCGCCAAATCTCACTGCGCCAGTCCGGAGGACTGCGGACGGCAAGCCAGATCTGTCGGGCGTCTGGGAGGTCGTGGGCGACAGGGTCATGCCGACCGATGGCCGGATTCGGTCGAAATACGTGTACGACATCGCTTCGGACCTGCCTGGTGGAGCGCCGTTCCAGCCGTGGGCGAAGATGCTGCACGAGCAGCGCCAGAACGGACTGGGCGTTGGGGCGCCCACCGAGCGCTGTCTTCCGCACGGCATCCCTGACGCGATGCTAACTCGCACACTTCCGTTCAAGATCATCCAGACCACCGGCGTCACGATCATTCTCTTCGAGGAGTTCAACAACTGGCGGCAGGTGTTCACCGACGGCCGGGCATTGCCGGTTGATCCTCAGCCAGCCTGGGTCGGTTACTCGGTGGGATCGTGGGATGGCGATACGTTCGTGATTCAAACATCCGGTTTCAACGACAGGTCGTGGCTCGACGCCGGCGGTACACCGCACACGGAGGCGCTGAAGACGACCGAACGGATGAAGCGGATCGACTTCGGGCACATGCAGATCGACTTCACGTTCGACGACCCGAAGACGTTCACGAAGCCATGGTCAGCGACGGTGAAGTTCAACCTGCTTCCGGACACCGACCTGCTCGAGTTCCACTGCGATAACGAAAAGTGGAGCGAGAAGCCGCGTTGACCGAAACGGGCGGATCTAAAGAAAAAGGCGGGTCTACAGAACAAGACCCGCCCTACGCTGCGGAGGCCGGGTCCCGATTTTCGGACCCGGTGTCCGAGAGATTACCGCTCGAAGCTGCCCGGTCCGCCGTTGGTCGCCGGCGCGGCAACGTTCGCGTTGATGTTGCCGTTGGTGGCCTGCTCCACGCCGGTTGCCTGGTTGAACGCGGCGAGCGTCGGACCAGACTCGCCACGCGGCAGCATGCTCGGGCCCGATCGGAGGAACACTTTCTCCGGCGAAGTGCTCTTGTCGAACAGCACTCCGATGAAGCAGTTGCTCATCTCATCCCAGTTCTGCGGTCCCCACACGACCTTCTTCGTCGGATCCGGATTGAAACGGTTCGCCGTCGAGTTATCGAAGTGCGTGATGAGCTGCAGCTTCGAACCCTTGGGCAGCGCGATCGGCTCGGCGTACTGATAACCCATCTGCCATTCGAAGTTGAAGTTGCCCTTCAGCACGGTTTGCGGCGCTTTCGATGGGGTGACGACGCGAAGCTCGAAGTCTTTGCCGCGAAGATGCATGTGCGGCTGCGCGTAGACCAGCTGCGCGTCTTCCCCGAATGTGATTTCGCTCACGACTTCTGCTGATCCTTCGCCGGGAGGAATCGCGAGATTCAACGCCGTCGGTCCGGCGTGGAAGAAATAGCGCTTTTCCGGGTCCTTCTTCGCGAGCACGAGGCCGAGCTTCGAGACGTCTGACGTCGGCTTGCCTGACGTGGTGTAGTGCAGCTCGAACACGAGATCGGAACCCTTCGGAACAAACTTCGCCGCGCCCTCGATATCGAACGACTGCGCGCCAAGTCCGGGATTGAACTTGCCAAGGATGTCGTTGCCTTCCTCGATGGCGTTGCGACCGAGGACGTCGCGATTCGTCTCTGACTCGTACGCCTCACCGGGGACCGCGTTTTCCATCCACTTCGACCCGGGCGGCCGCACCCATACTTTGCCGTGATGGAGCACCGCAGGATCGCCCGGGCGCATCTCGGCCGCCGAGATCCACATGTCCTCGGGGAAGTCCGTCTTCACCAGCACGTACTTGTAATTGATGGTGCCGCGAGCCGGCAGCTCGAACGGCTTCGGCATCTCCACGACGATGTCGGGCTTGATGTTCCATCCGTTGTTGAACGTCAGCGGTGCCGGCGCATCAGCTTCATTCCCCGCGGGTGCGCCCGCGTCCGCCCACGCGTTGAGCGTGGCGATCTCGCGATCGACGAGGCGTCGCTCGTTGGCGAAGTGGCCGATGCTGGGGTCGGCGAACCACGGTGGCATCTGCTTGCTGGTCACCGCTGCCTTGATCGCGCGAGCCCATGGCCTGGCCTGTTCGTATGTCAGGAGCGACATCGGCGCCACTTCACCGGGCCGATGGCAGCTTTGACAGTTGGCCTGGAGAATGGGCAGCACGTCTTTGTAAAAGGTGGGAGGCTCCGCAGCCGCCAGGGTCGATGCGCCCAACAAGGAACCGATGACCGCAATCAGACACGTTCTCATACGAGGAGTCTCCTCAGAGGTGCGACCGTGAGATTTTGACAGTATACGGCCAAATCCGGGCTCGACGCCCGCGAATTCGGTGCCGCTCGATGTCCCGCAGAGTTTACGTAAATGTCTCACCAAACTGTGCAGTTGCCCGTGCGAAAATGCGGATCCATGACCCGAATCCCGAAATCATCCGGAGCAGTCGCGTCTCCGGTGACCGTCATCGAGTGATTCCGCACCCGGATCAGCAGGGTGCGGCGGAGGCATCGGCCATGGCCGCCGGCTCAGGGTCCAGCTGCCAGGGCCGGCTCAAGCCGGTCAGGAACGGAATGGAGCCGATCGGACGTTGGGAATAGAAGTTGGCAGTCGAGAGTTGGGCTTTCGCGAGTGTTCGGTCTGTCGTTCCATTTCGTTGTGGTGATCTGAGAATCTATGTTGTCAGGCTCTTCATCGTCGGAGTTCAGTTGTCCTACCTGCGGTGCCACAGCAGCGTTGTGGTTTCCGAATGCAGATCCTCAACTGCCGCAAGCAACCCTCAAGTGCCTGTCCTGCGCAAGCGTCGTGCGTCTGCCCAAGGACAAGGTGGTTGGCGCCGGCTCGTCTAGCCGGACAGGGGTAATCGGTCCATCTGAGGTATCTCCAACGCTCTAGCGAGGCTTAGCCCCGTTGAGCATGTACTCCGCCTCGCTAGAAGCAGTATCTTCTAGCGACGTGAACAACCTCTATTTGCTGCTGGCACTCGGCACTGGCGCCGGTGTTGCCGTGATGGCAGTGTTCAACGCGCGGCTCGGTGGGCTTCTTGGCGGGCCCTTCTGGGCCGCCGCCGCCCAGTTCAGCGTGGCATTGAGCGTCGTCCTTGCCGTCACATTCGCGACGCGTCAGCCAGCACCCACGACAACTGGTATAGACGGCGCGCCCTGGTGGGTCTGGACTGGGGGCGTCTTCAGTGCCACTTTCATTGTGGTCAGCACGTTTCTGACCCCACGGCTTGGCGTGGCGGTCACGCTGGCCACAATCATCGTCGGGCAACTGTCGGCGGCGCTCGTCGTGGATCACTTCGGTTTGTTTGGCGGGCCGGTCGTGCGCGTGTCGTTGGCACGCGTGGCAGGTGTGGGGTTGCTGCTTGCCGGCATCACGCTCATGCGGTGGAGGTGATGATGCGGGAAGCGCAGCGCCGATTGTTGACAGAGTTGAGACAGGCTCTGGTTCCGCTTCACCGGACGTTGCTCGAATGGGAGCGCGCCGCGTACGAGCGCGTTCATGGCCGGATGGGAGCGGCCGAAATTCTCAAGGTCGTTGTCACCGATCCGCAGTTCGCCTGGTTGCGGCCAGTTTCGGAATTGATCGCCCGCATCGACGAGGTACTCCAGAGCCATGCGCCGGATGTGCGCGTCGATGTCGACGGGATCATCTCGCAGGCGCGGACGCTGGTCGTGGCAGACGAGGAAGGGACGCCCTACGAGCGCCGATATCACGCGGCGCTTCAGGAAGTCCCCGACGTCGTCTTCGCCCATCGTCGAGTGACGAGCGTGTTGAGAGACGCCCCGCACGGAACGCTGCACTAGCGATCGCCCTTCGCATCATCGTTAACGGTGGTGACGGAGACAACGGCTCACCACGGGGGAACGGAGCAACGGAGGACGAACGGAGAAGGCCACGCCGGTGACGCTTCGCGCGTCTCTGGTCGACTGGCCCGCCGCTCACAAGCTGCTCAGCGTTCGATATGGCTTGTGAAGCGGCGCGCCATTCGAGCAGCCATGCCCCTCCGCCCGCCTCCGTTGTCGAATCAGGGATCAGAACGTAATCCGCGCCGCGAACTGGAACTGCCGCGGCGGCCCCGCGACTGTCGGTTGGAACGCGAGCGTGCCGTTTTCGTCCGGACGCACGCCGCTCGCGCC
>JBKPNV010000030.1:0-10259 GCA_046732795.1 Acidobacteriota bacterium | reverse complement strand
GGCGCTTCAAAGAGGCCGCCGACGCGTACAACGATGCGCTCAGCGCCGACGCTGATTACGAGAAGGCGAAGCAGAACCTCGTTCGAGTCGAAGCAATCAAGTGACGACGACGACGACGATGAGCGCGCTGGTAGCAGGTAGGCAAACGCGCCAGTGTGAAAGACTGTGAAGGGGTCTGACCCCTTCACAGTTGCCTGGTCACCGCGTTGCGACTGCCTCAGTCGCCGGTGCGGTCGGGAATGTTCCGGTGATTGGCACACCCATCGGCCCGACCGGGATATACACGACTGTGTGATTCGGCGAATTCACCATCGCCTTCTGCGCCTCGATGGCCTCGTGCTGAATGTACATGCCGCTCAATTGACCACGAATGATCTGCATCGCGTTGGCTATACCCTGTGCCTGGACCTCGCGCTTGGTGCGCTCCTTCCGTTCGATCTCGATCTCGGTGTCTTTCCGTTGCAGTTCCTGTGTCGCGGCGAGCTTTCGCGACACTGCGTCAGCGACCTCGGCGGGATACTGGACGTTGCCAACGACAACGCTGGTGATGGTGAACGGGCTGTCCGCCGCGTAGGCACGGATTCGCGCAAGCACGTTGTCGCCAATCGGGATCAACGCGTCCTTGACCTCGAGGCCGTTGCGCTGCTGAACCTCGTCGCGCGCATAGGTCCGCAGCGGCTCACGGATGAAGTTACCGTACGCCACCTTGACGATGTTGTCGGGCTCCTTCTCGTGGCCGCGATCCGACACAGTCGTGCTGTAGCGCTCCATGAAGAGCGGCACGCGTGATTCGTCCACTCTCCAGACCGTATGCACCCTGAACGCGATCTTCAGGTTGTCCTTGCTCAGAACCGCGTCTTCGCCAGTGAAGTCTTCCGTGTACGTGTACGGCGTAACGCTGACGTTGGTGACATCGAGGAGCCAGTTGCGCCCGGCCGACGTGGGTCCGCGCTGGATGCCATAGAACGTGGACCTGCCGAACACCGCGCCGCGAGTGAGATAGCCGACATAGCCGGCCGGTGTGTACGGATTGTGCGACCCAATCAGCCAGATCACTGCTCCGAAGAGAACGGCGAGTGACACGGCGATGAGTCCAAGCGACCGGCGCAGGCGTGAAAACAGACCGGTGCCGTATTCCAGAGGGTTCAGGAGCGACATGACGGGCCTCCAATCACGCCGACGGGGTTAGCTGACGGGCTCGAAGTTGGAAGTCTTCTACGGCCGGGTGTCGCGCACTGCGCGCCGCACGGCCGATTCGCCCCTTACGCTGCGGATGCGATCTGCAACGTAAATCTGGGTCCCCCGCGACGCCCTTGCTGGCGTCTTAGGCGTAGCTCCACGCTACTCCTGCGCACGCGCGGCGTCAAATTTGCCGTGTTGCCGCGTGTCGCCCCGTCAACTCACAACCTCCAACTCCCGGCTCCCAAAGCTGAGCGTGCGATCAATCGCCGCCAGCTCCGTAGAGCAGCGCAAGGATTCCAAAGAAAGTGCCGACGCCCGTAGCGACGCCGATTGCGACCGCCTTGCCGGCGCCGATGCCCGGCTTGGCCAGTTCCAGGCGGACGATCTCGTCGTACGGCACCGACTGAATGGCCACCGGGATGCGTGTTTTGGGCTGCAACAGCATCGCGTCCGTTCGAACGCCCACGAGGATGGCGCGAAAGCCACGGCGATCGTTGAGCCGGACAATGAGCTCGGTGCCGACGTCCAGACGCTCCGCAAAACTTCGCCAGACGTCCGGCGCCGTCTGCCCGATTGCGCTCTGCGCGGCGAGGAGGATGACGAGCACCACGGTCGTTGCGACATGAATCGTCTTGCGCATCACCGGCCAGCCCTTCTTAGAAGTCCACGCCGACGCCGCTGCGCCACGCGAGCGCGGCGAGACCGCCGGAAGACCATGACGTCCGTATGTCGGTTCGGATGAACGCGCGCTCTGACACGTAGGCTTTGAACCCGGTGGCGAGATACGGTCGCGCGCCATATCGTTCTCGCGTTTCTGGTTGAAAGTCGGGAATGGACGGCATCCGCGGATCCCTTGTCAGACCGATGGGGAGCGACGTTTCGATATGTTCGCGCTCGCGCACGATCTCCAGCCCGGCGCCCACGAAGGGATGAAACCAGGCGTTTTCGAAAAGCTGCCCGATTGCGCCCGCCGATGCGGTCGTGACTCGGAAGTGGTGATCACGCTGCAGCGGCAATATCGTCGCGCTGCCCGGCGGCGCGATCAGGTCGAAGGAGTACGTGTCGCCTTCGCTGGAGGTGGAGACATCGAATTCAGTCTTGAAATGAGACGTCCAGTAGTAGCCGACGATGGCCCCTCCGGAGGCCACGTTGAACCATTGATCCCACTGGACCAGATCGTTGGGGCGTCGTTCGCCCAGCCAGGTGACGTGCGCCGATATATCCCAGCGCGGTGCAAAAGGAGGCAGGAGGGCGACAGTCGATGTGCGCTCCTGGGCTGACGAGATCGATGCCGTCAGACATGTGGCGACGGCGATGGCCGGGCAAAGTCGAATCATCGGTCCCCCTGCCACCGAAGGTGCAGAGCAGGGGCAAAACGGCTCACCGGGCAGTCGTAGTGTCCGGCTTCAGCCGGACTAGAATGCCCGCGGGAGAATCGCCTTTATGAAGACGGTCTTTGCCGTCAGTTGCCTGGCTCTGCTTTCAATCGCGGCATTTCCGCGGGTAACCACTGCGCAGAATCTCGTGGTCACCAACGCCCGCATCCTCGACGGCAAGGGCGGAGTCATCGATCGCGGCTCGGTCGTCGTTCGCGACGGGAAGATCGTGTCAGTGGCGTCCGGAGCGGCCACGAAACTCGATGGAGCGCTGACAATCGACGCGCAGGGCCGCACGTTGATGCCGGGCTTCATCGACGCGCATCGCCATATTGCTCAGGGCGATCCTGCTGAGTGGCTCGCCAAGCGTGCCGCGCCGCAGATGCAGGAATTCCTCGATGCCGGTTTCACGACGGTGCTGTGCGCGATCTGTCCAGATCAGGCGCTCGAGCTCCGGCAGCGCGTCGAGGCTGGAGCAGTAAAAGGGCCGCGCTTGTTCCTTGCGAGCATCATTCCGCTCGCGCGAGGCGGTGGCCCTCCTGCTGGAGAACGAGGTGGTGGTCGTGGTGGCGATCCCGCACGATTCGATAACTCGAGGCCGCCGCTTCGTCCAACGGCGGCGGCAGGCGCGATCCCGGCCGCTGAAACGATCAAAGCCGTCGAGGCTGTCGCCAGCAAGAAGTACGACTACATCAAGACCGTCATCACCACGACGCCTGGCGGACCGGAGACTGACACGCTGAAGCTGATCGTCAGTGAAGGCAAGAAGCGCAACCTGCCGACGATCACGCACGCGGTCTCGGTGATCGACACGCTCGCCGCCGTCGAGGCCCGCCCTGACGTGCTCGTGCACACACCGCACATCGGACGACTGGAGGAGGACGCCAACGCGGTGAAGAAAATTGCCGGAGCCGGTATCCCGATGACCTCCACCCTGGCGGTGTTCGTTCCCCACTTCGGCGCGGACAACCTTCCGCTCTTCCGGGACGCGATGCCATTCCCGTGGGAGACGATTTCCAGTGCGGGGCAGGGCCCCGTCAACGCTCGCCTGCTCTGGGAAGCTGGAATTTCGTATGGCTATGGCACCGATACGAGCTGGCCGCCGAAGGAGTCGCTCGCGGATGAATTGCGCGCGCTCAGACTCGTCTTCTCACCGCGCGACATCAGCAAGATCCTAGGCCAGGGGGCGGCGCGGTCGACGCTCAAGCAGGATCAGATCGGCACGCTCGAAGCGGGCAAGCTTGCCGACATGGTGCTCATCGATGGGAACCCGCTCAACGATATCAACGACCTGCTCAACGTCATGGTCACCATCAAGAGCGGGCGCATCGTTTCTGACATGCGAAGAAGACCACGATAAGCCACGAAGGGCACGAAGAGGATAAGCCACGAAGGGCACGAAGATCACGAAGAATTCTAGGTTCCCTCCGTGAACTTGGCGACCTTCCGGGTCTTCGTGCAACCGAGTTCCCGTGTCAGCCATGCGCGGCGAGCTTCCAGTCGCCCATCATTGTTTGCCGGAAATGTCGAGCACGTCTGGTGTTTGGGTGTTCGAGCCGAGTGCGTTATTCCTGCTTCGGTGCGGCGACGTTGTCCACACCAGAGCGCGAACGGCACGCAATCGTCAATCGAAGAAACTCATTGATATTGGACTCGTACCTGGTAGGGTTGCAGGTCTCGATCGTTGCGCGGCTTGTCCGGCTTCCAACCGTGGACCGCCGAGTTTGATCACGTGGATCGAACGGACCTTTGCCGCTCGACCGTCAGGTCGCCTCAATAAGAAGGGAGCACCCCCATGTTCAGGTCATGTTTGGCGTGCGGAGCCACGATGTTGTTGTCATTGCCGGCGTTCGGCGCGACGCTGTGCGTGAACCCAGCCGGTACTCGCGGCTGCGAAAAGACGATTCAGGACGCAGTCGACGCGGCCGGCCCCGGCGACACGATCAACGTCGCGCCGGGCACGTATGCCGGAAACGTGATCATCGATCGGCCGATAGCGCTGGTGGGCGCCAGTCCAGGCAGCACGATCATCGAAGCGACCGGCTTGCCGAACGGCATCAACGTCGACGGTTACGATAACCCGGGGTTGAGCCACGTCATCATCCGCGGCTTTACCGTCCGGAACGCGAACCATCAAGGAATCGTGGTGACGAACGCATCGCAGGTCACGATCCTCGGCAATCACGTGACGGGCAACGACCGCGCTCTTCAGGTGAGCGCAAATGGTCCGCCGACCTGCCCGGGTCTGCCGCCGTATCTCGTTGCGTTTCAAGGCTTCGATTGCGGCGAAGGCATTCAGTTGAGCGGCGTGACGTATTCCACCGTCTCCGACAACCTCGTCGACCACAACTCGGGCGGCATCTTGGTGAGCGACGATACCGCTCCCAACCACGACAACTTCATCACGGGCAACGTGGTTCGCGACAATCCGTACGATTGCAGTATCACGCTCGCGACGCACGACTTGAACCCCGTGCAAGGCATGCCGCCAAAAGGCGTCTATCGCATCACCGTGAAGGGGAACACCATTGTCCGCAACGGTCTCGCGAGCGGCGAGGGCGCGGGAGTGGGTATCTTCGCGCCCACGCCCGGCTCACAGAATTTCGGCAACGTGATCGTGGACAACACGTTGGCCGACAACGGCTTGCCTGGTGTGACTCTGCACTCGCATTCGCCCGGTCAGAACGTCAACGACCATTTGATCGCGAACAACACGATCTACGGCAACGGACCCGACGAGGAGTCCGGTAGCACCGAAAAGGCCGGAATTGCTATCACCGCGGACCCGGGCGCCGGTCCGATCACGGGGATCAGAATCGTGGGCAACCGGATGTTCGGCGAAGGCGTCGACGTCGTCTTCAGTGCGCCGGGTGAGTTGGCGGTGCATCAAAACGACTTCTTCGACGAGACCGGCGTCGCCAACCTCGGTTCGGGCTCCGTCGACGCGACTCTGAACTGGTGGAAGTGCTCACGCGGCCCCGGCAAGCCCGGCTGCGCCTCGACTGAGGGTGCGAACATTCAAGTCGTGCCGTGGCTCGAGCGGCGGAACGCGGACGACCGGCACGATCACTGAGACACGTGAGTTCGGAAGGTTCAACGGCAGCCGCAGGCGCCGACGCCGCGTTGGCGGCCGGACGGCAGAGAGCTGTTCTAGCTTTCTGGCGAGGCGTTCTGACGGCGGTCGAAGTGCGTTCGATCCGAACGCCTTCGTGTCGGCATTCCGCAACCATTGTTCGGAACGGAACTTCTGACTAGGCCTCCGCCGTTGCGCTTATTCGGTGTGACTTCTAGCCCGCAGACACGAAGACCACGGAGAGTTCTCGTGATCTTCGTGTTCTTGAGTTCTCGTGATCTTCGTGTTCTTCGTGGCTGATTCGAAAGCTTCGTGGCCTGTCTGGTTCGTTTCGGCGTTTGCCTTTGAGTTCTTAGACGAGACCGGCCTTGTACAACGCCATCAGCTTGCCCCACGCGCGCTCGGCATCGTCCATCTTGTAAATGGGCTGACCGTTCGCCTGTGCCGGCATGTCGGGTACGCACCAGCCGTGCTGCGCCATCGAGTAGACCTCGACCTCCGCAGGCACCTTGGCTGCGTCGAAGGCTTCCTTCAGCTTCGTCTTCGCATCCGGCTGCTGCATGTCGTCGTTGGTCGCGATGCCGAAGTACATGCGCCCTTTGATCTTCGGTGCAAGCAGATGCGGGCTGTTCGGGTTTGGCGTGACGAGGCCGCCGCCGTGGAATGAGGCGCCAGCGCCAACGCGGTTCGGCACCGCGGCCGCCGTCCGGACGACGAGCGCGCCGCCCATGCAATAGCCCTGCGTGCCAATCTTCTTGTTGCGATCGACCTGCTTCTGCATGTCGAGCCAGGCGATGAACGCCGGCGCGTCTTTTTCAACCGCGCCGTCCGCCTGGATCGATTGCATCAGTGGCGTGATCTTCGGCCGTTCAGTCGCGAAGTTCACCTTGGATGCATCCTCCCAGATCGGCGATTTGGCAACTCGATAGAACGGATTCGGTACGAGCACTGCGTACCCCGCGCCAGCGAGTCGCTTCGCCATGTTGCGCATCGATGGTCGCAGGCCGAAGGCATCGGGCCAGATGATCACCGCCGGATGCGCGCCGCTGGCCGGGTAAATGAATGCGGCATCGCAGGTCCCGTCGGGCGTCTTGATCTCGACGTTGGTTTCGGTGACCTGCTGCTGTGCCGCGACGTCGGCGCCTGCGGCGGCAACGAGTCCGGCAGCCACCGTCGTGACGAAGTCTCGTCGTGTCAGCTCATCGTTTTCCATGCTCGTGGTCCTCCAGCGCGGAAGAATAATACCTGAGCATGACGGCTCGTGCAGATCCGTGAAGGGGTCTGACCCCGTCTGGCTGGCTGGGCGAGGTACACTTGGAAGGAACGCGAATATCTGGCGACGCCGCCAGCTGATCACTCTGGCATGAACAGCACATCATGAGGCATCGGTACGCGCTGCCTCTGTTCCTTCTCGCTCTGATTACCTGGACAACCCAGTCACCACACGCGGATGGTCTGGCCTGCCTGGAACCGGTCTCTGGAGTCACATGGCTCCGCTGGGACGACGCTCGTGCTCGTGATGAGGATGACGGGGACTCGCACGAGCAACAGAAGCTGGATCGATGGTGTCAGAGTGTCGGTGCGCCGGTGTTTGCGCCGGCGGCCGAAAGAACCGGTGAGGTTTCGCGCCTGCTCGTTTTGAGTTGGAACGTGCACGTCGGCGGAGGCGATACCGAGGAACTGATCGCACAGATGCTGGATCGGTCTTCGGAAGAGGGAACCGGCCTCGTCGTTCTATTGCAGGAAGCCTTTCGCGCTGGCGCCGATGTGCCCGAATCGTATCCGGCGGACCTTCGCGTGCCTTCGTCGATTCGCCCTCGCCGCCCTGCACCCGATATCGTCGGCATCGCGCAACGATTTGGCCTGTCCGTGGCGTACGTGCCGTCGATGCGCAATGGCCCCGCTACGACGGTCGAAGAACGCGAGGATCGTGGCAACGCAGTCTTGTCGACCGAGCCTCTCAGCGACGTCCTGGCGATCGAGTTGCCATTCGGGAAGCAACGCCGCGTGGCGGTCGCCGCGATAGTCAACCCGCGATCCACGCTTGCGCCGATCCGTGTGGTCGCCGCGCACTTCGACGCGAACGGCGATCGGGTGATGCAAGCCGAAGCGTTGGGGGATCGGATCGCCTCGTTCACCGAGATGCCGCTGATCGTCGGCGGCGATTTCAACGCCAGGCGAGGAGTCCACGATAGATCTGTGACAACGGTCAGTCGCCATGTTCGTCTCGAGTCGTGCGGGACGCATCGGACGAATCGCTGGCCGCTTCGCGTCGATGTGCCGCTATTCTTTATCGTAGGCCGTCTGGACTTCATGTTCAGCACGCTCGCCGAAGACGTGACGCGCCGTTGTCAGACGCTGTCGCACGCGTACGACTCGGATCACCTGCCTCTCCTGCTCGACGTCAGCCTGAAATAGTCGAAGAGTTGGCGTAGCGGCACGCGATCAATCCGCTCGGCGATGCACTCGCGCGTCTTGCCGTGTGAGCTTTGAAGCCCGCTGATGAACGTGACTTCTCGAGTCGTCGCACCTGCCTGCCCTGGTCAATTTGCTGCGGTTGTCGCCGTCACTGCCAACGCGGGCGGCGCAGGAGCTGGTACCACGCGATAGCCGTGCACGATCTGCTTGAACTCAGGGTGCAGGAAGTCGGGTCCGAAGTCGTACTGCTTCATCTCCTGAAACGCCTGATCGGGAGTCCAGCCGTCATGCGCCATCCGATACACTGCGGTCATCACAACAGTTCGATGGCGTCCGCCGGCGCAGTGCGCGTACACCGGCTGATTCGCGGCGTCGCTGACGAGATTGAGAAGAGCGAGAGTTCCTCAGCTGTGGGCGCCGTGCGGGTGGTCATCGGAATCCGGTAGAACTTCATGCCCCTGAGTTGCTGAGCCGTTCGGCTTCAAATGGGCACGCTCGTCAGACGCAGATGCGTCACACCGCAGCCGCTCGCGCGATCAAAAGCAACCCTGCTCCGACGACGATGGCGCCGATGGCGCGCGCTGCGCGATCACCAGCCGGCGCGAGACGTTCGGCTGTAATGGCCGCCGTCACGACGGCCATCACGCGAAGGTCCATGATCCCCACGACCAGAAGGACCACCATCAGATTGGCGCAACACTGTCCGCAGTAGAGCCCGAGGCGCAGGCCGTGCCGCCAGGCCCGGCCGGCGCCCGCAGAGAGGTGGCGGCCACGAGTCGCTTCCTCGTGGCAGCACCTGAGATGACGCGCCTTCCACGGCGTGAACTGGACAACGCCGGCGATGAGGACAACCACACCGGCCGCGATCGGTACCGCGCGCGCAATCATCGGCTGGTGCATCTCGATCGCAGCCAATGACATGCCCAGCGCGAATGCAACGATCCCGAATGCACCCCAGACCGAAAAGTATCCAACGCCAACGATCGCCGTCAGCGGATCGAGGTGCGACGCGGTTGTCCTGCCCACCGCTTGCCGGTAGCACAGGAGCATCGGGGCGAGTGATGGCAGCATCATCGCCACCATCATCACAATCCACATTCCAATGAACGATGCGGCGGCGCCGGGCCATGCCTGTCCCGGCATCCGCATCCACGTCATCGACATCGTCCAGCCGCCAGGCATCGGCATTCCGCCCATTGCCGACATCGATGCGGACAACGCGATCGTGATCGCCGCGCTGGCGGCGAAGAGCAGCACCGACACGCCAAGAAAACGGGCCACGACAACCTCGACTTGGCTCAACGGTTGTCGTATTCATCGTGACGGCGCCACCAGAGGCCGGCCTCGTTGCGCCCTTTGGGTGCGCGGTCAAGCCACTGGTACATTCCCCACAGCCCATCGAGTCCCCGCGCGTAGGTCGAATAAGCGTGGTAGACGATGCCATCCTCGAGCACGAACGCGCTCATGCCGGGCCTCTCGCGCGTGTAGGTCGCGGCGTCAGTTCCGGTCGTGGCCGCCATTTGGACGACAGGCTCGTTGCTGGCGCGTGTCTGCCACGCCTTCTCCCGCCGGTAGTTGTAATCGATTGTTCCTTCGCGCTGCTGCTCCTCGGTGAATCGGACGCTGAAGTCCGGGTTGAAGTCGCTGCCGTACGAGGAGGCCCAGGGAAACGTCCATCCCATGCGGCGTTTGTATGCCTGCAGTTTTGCCAGCGGCGCCCGCGACACCGCCCATAGCATCACGTCGTGGTTGGCCAGGTGAACGGCGAAGCCGTTGAACCCATCCGCGATCGCGGAGCAGGACGGACATCCCGCCGTGTAATCGGGCCCGAACATGAAGTGATAGATGAGGAGCTGCGAGCGCCCGCGGAAGAGGTCTGCGAGCGAAGCGCTCCCTTCGTCGGTATCGAATCGATAGTCCTTGTCGATGCGGACCCACGGCAGCTCCTGCCGCCGTCGCGCCACCTCGTCGCTGCGACGGGTGAGCTCCTTCTCCGCCTCGAGCAACTCGAGCCTGGCAGTCATCCATTCCTTACGCGTTCCGATCGTGTGAGTTGTCATCGTTGTCTCTCCGTTTGTCGCATTCGGATGTGGCTCCTTCCGTCCTCGCGCCACATGCAAGCCGGGTCACCGAGAGATAGATCTAGCAACCGGGCATCGAAAGGTGGGAGTGACAACTCTGGCGCGATTTGCACGCACGACCGCGAAGAC
>JBKPNV010000029.1:0-2216 GCA_046732795.1 Acidobacteriota bacterium | reverse complement strand
GAAGATGCCGATGCCGGGAGAATGTATCCAGATCAGACCGAGGCGCTCGGGATCGGGATACGGCAGCGGCCGCAGCAACACGCCATCCACGACACTGAACACGGCGGTGTTGGCGCCGATGCCGATGGCCAGCGTGATCAGCGCGGCCAGAGTAATCGCCGGCGTTCGTCGCAACGAGCGGACCGCGAGGCTCAGTTCAGAGAGGATTGCTTCCATACGGCTATGGGCGAGGCGCGCGCACGCAATCCGATCAACTCCGATCCCGAACTCCCAACTCGCAAGTACCGAGCCATTTGGGCGTTGGGAATTGGAAGTCGGGAGTTGACTCGCCTTCTTATCGCGGCGCGGGCTTCGACAGGTACGCCTTGGATGCAGCCTCGTCCTTGATTGGCGTCACTTTGTCTGGATCGATTCGCACCATCAGATAGTCGATGTGGTCGTCGATCTTGGTGAACCAGTGTCCCGTTCCAGCCGGAATCACGACGACGTCGCCCGGTTTGAGGTTGTAGCTGACGCCATTGCGAATCTCGGAACCGTTGTTGCCCGGGCCGTTGAACTCGCGCACGGTCAGTTGCGTGGCGGGCCGCCGTTGGCGGTTGGTGATATCCGGGCCGAGCATCAGCGTGGCCGTGCCGTCGATGATGTGGTAGACCTCGCTCACGAGATCGTGCTCCGCGACTGAGTCCGGCGCCGGCTTATCCAGCTTGCCGCGGTGCACCATGCCGATGCCGACGTGCGCCTTGCCGATCTCGATGTCCCTGACCTGTTGATCCAGCAGCTTCTCATCGAGCGCCTTCTTCGTGTAGGCCTGAAGCTCGCTGAGCGGGATGTAGTAGCCCGGACACATGTTGCACTGGGGCTGCGGATCGGTCGGGTTGATCTTGGCCTGCGCGACCAGGCCGGCCACGCAGCATACGACGCCAGCCAGTCCGAGAAGAATCTGTTTCATGATCGACTCTCTTGCCCGTGATGCGGCTCGACGCATCCGTGACTATTTACGTGGCCAGGGTACGCCCTGATCCATCTTGGTGACCGGGCCGACGCCCTTGAAGATGAAGCGCTGCACCCGCGCGCCGGTGTACGTCTCGGCGGTGTAGAGGTTTCCCTTCGAATCCGTGGCCAGGTTATGGACGCCGAAGAACTGGCCCGGTTGCCGGCCGCCGTCTCCGAATGACGTGAGCACCTCGAGCGAACTGCGCAGCAGCACGTTGATCTTCTGGTCCACGCCGTTGGCGGCGTAGATATACGTCTGCTGCGGGTCGCGCGAGAACGTCATGTCCCACACCGATCCCGAGCGGTACGTCTTGCGGTCGATGAACGCTTCCTTGACGAACGTGCCGTCCTTGCGGAACACCTGGATCCGATCGTTGACGCGATCGCAAACGTAGACGAGACCGTCGTTCGCCACGATCACGCAATGGACGGTGCTGAACTGCTTCGAGGGCGGCGCCGATGGATTGTACGGAGGCACCTTCACATCGTCGGGCTTGTTGCCGTAGGCGCCCCAGTGGCGCTTGTAGGCGCCGGTGTTCGCGTCGAAGACGATCACGCGGCGATTGCCGTAACCGTCGGAGATGTAAACCTCGTTGGCGCCGGGCTCGTGAAAGATCTTCGTCGGCTGCCAGAAGTTGGCCGTGTCGTTGCTGCCGTTGTGTACGCCATGCTTGCCGAGTTGCAGCAGGAACTTTCCGCTGTCAGAGAACTTCAGGACCTGTGTGTCTTTCTGGCCGTTGCCGGCGATCCAGACGTTGCCGTCGTGGTCAACCGTGATGCCATGGTTGCTGTCCGGCCACTCGTATCCCGCGCCGGGTCCACCCCAGGACTTCACGAGATTGCCGCCCTGGTCATAGACGAGTACCGGCGGTGCGACCTTGCAGCACACGCCAATGGGATCCTTGGCGGGAGCACTGCTTTTCGCACCCCCCTGCACCTCATCATCAACGGCCTCTGCGACGGTGAGATCCGCGGCCTTGAAATTCGCTTCGACCGTGCCGGGACGATGGATCGTCCACACGCGGTCCTGTGCGTCGACCGAGAGGCCGATCGTCGAGCCGGTGACCCAGTGATTCGGCAGTGGCTTGGGCCAGAACGGATCGACTTCGAAGATCGGGGCCTGAGCGGCAGGTTTGCCTGACTGTGCCTGAAGCGCACCAGCGGCAACCAGGACCAACCCGATAAGAATCGCTTGCTTCATGGCGTCCTCCAGCTATGGACGC
>JBKPNV010000028.1:0-4172 GCA_046732795.1 Acidobacteriota bacterium | reverse complement strand
CGCTGGATCCGATTCGGCGCGAAGAACCGTCGCGATCGCCTCATTGGTCACCATCTCGGTCAACCCATCGGAACACAGCAGCAGGCGATCGCCGGCATGCACGTCGAGCGCGTGCGCTTCCACGTAGACGCCGGCTTCGCTGCCGCCGACCACGTTCGTAATCACATGGCGCAGCGGGTGCTGGGCGACCTGCTCGGGCTGGAGCTCGCCCCGGCGGACCATCTCCTCCGGGACCGTGTGGTCATGCGTGATCTGGCGCAACGCGTCGCCTTCGAAAATGTACGCGCGACTATCGCCGACGTGGACGACACAGACGCGGCCGTCGAGATGATAAGCCAGCGTCAACGTCGTGCCCATGCCGCTCAGCTCCACATGCTCCAACGATTCCTCGACGATCCGATAGTCGGCCTGATGCAGCGCTGTCTGAAACTGCTTGAGGGCAGTCTGGGCTTCGGGTTTGTCCGAATGGAAGAACCACTTGAACGTATTGAGCGTGAATTGCTCGATCGCGACGACGGCCAGGGCGCTCGCCTGTTCGCCGGCACGGCGGCCGCCCATACCGTCGGCGACGAGAAACAAATGACCGCGCTCGTTTCCGAACTGCGCTTTCGGCTCCGGCAGGCTCGTCTGCCAGATGCGCATGGCCTTGGTGAGCTCGGCGATCAGAAACTGATCCTCGTTCGATGGGCGCACCCGGCCGGTGTCGCTGATGCCGAAGGCCTTCACAGCCAGCGAGGGACGTCCCATCTGCGTATAAGGCTCGTTCATCGACGTCTCACGGAATCGACCTGACCGAGGTCGCCAGCCAGCCGCCCGATACAGTGTGACAGGTTCACATCTTGTGACCGTTCAAAACAGGACACCGCTGTGTGATCAGTATTCTCTCCGCGGGCCAATCCAGCCCCTGAAAGGCCGCTCCGTCTCGTCGCGAATCGCGGACTGCTGGATGTTGGGAGGCGTCCCCCGGACGGAAGTGGTCACAGGGCCACGTGGGGATCTCGCGCATTCCGTTCTCCGGCGAAGTAATCATCGCGCGGGCGCTGGCGGGCGTCGTGCCGTGTCCTTCTGTTGGTGTCCCCGGGCAGAATCGAACTGCCGGCCTAGCGCTTAGGAGGCGCTCGCTCTATCCAACTGAGCTACGGGGACAGCGTTTCGCTAACTTTCTAGTTTATCAAGGCTTGCACTGCGTTCCCTGTCTGCTCGTTGCAAAGAGGCGCCCGCTCTGTTTCGCCTTCGCTTGCAACGGGAGGCATCAAATCGACGCATGGTGTCTTGCGATCCTACCCGAGTGGCGTTGAGGGACGTGCTGGTCTGCGCGATGTTCGTGTGGCCAAGCATGTGCGACCCGTTGTGGAGCGGCCAACCTGCCGAGAAGACCGACTGCGGGTTTGGTGACGAAGATCGTCGAAGGTCAGATCGATTGCCGGACGCTTCACCGGGCTCTGCTGTCGGCGAATTGTTCTGCGTCCATTTGGCGTGTGGCTGTGCGCTTTCAGCAGGCACGTCTCCCAGGTCCTCCTGACGTTCCGTCTCTTCCCTACACCTCGATGTGATCCTCGGTAATGGCAGATAGCGGCCGCGCGCCATACGCCATCTCAGTACCTCGTGCGATGGTCGGTTTGAAATTAAAGTGCCAGGAGGCACTTCGCTCACGTGCGCGGGGACAGTCGCATATTTTGCGGAGACCTCGGTTCTGATTGCGTTTACGTATTTGACCCATTCGACCTCCTCAACTGATTTTTCGAACCACTCCCATTGGTCCCACTGCACGTGTTTCGTTTTGAACAGTTATGAATCTATCCCTAAGCTATCGTCAGGGCTCCTCTCTGGAGCACTGAGATGGATTCTCAATCAGCATCTCAATTCATGACGCCGTGTCCCTTCTGCGGCCACGGCTACGGCAGAGTTAACGAGGTGACGCTGCAGCAGTATGAGCGCACCATCACGTTTGTGTGTCGCGCCTGCCGTCAGACATGGACCGCGACAGAAAACCTCCAGGCACTCAGCGGACCGGAAGAGCGGCCATCACTTAAGTTGATCTAGCCCGCTTCCTCGCCTCCTTCCGCTTCACCGCCGGAGTCGCATTCGGATCTGGCAGCCGATACAGGAGGCGTCGCGCGTCGCCAATTTTCCAGATTCACCCGTTGCCGTCTGCGCGACGTTGCCGGTAGTCCTTCGGCTCCATACGACAGGATTGGTCCAGCAGCAAACCGCCTTCGTCACGGCAGTCGTACTCCGCGACGATGCGAGCCTTTGTGGCGGCTGTCTTCGCCTGGAAGAGATCGCGGTGTTCAAGATGCGCCGCTGCCAGAATGGCCTCCAAGAGCAGCCTGCGTGGCAATGCAGCAGCATGCGATCGTCGTCGCTCTCGATCCGGCGTTCGCTACTTCTGATTGCAACGGCGTCCCTGACCGGCAGGAGCAGCGCGGAATAACTCTTATAGGAAGACACAAAAACCCGCCTAGTCCGACACCAGGGAACAACCGGGTTTTGCGTTTTCGGGCTTAGGAGGCGCTCGTGCTATCCAACTGAGCTACGACGACGGACGTCCGCTAACTGTCTGGTTTACCAATCTTGCACCCGCGTTCTGCCGACGCGCGCGGCTCTCGTTCGCTGTTCGTGAGCCGGACGTTAATGTTGACGATGGTCAATGTCGAGACCTTGCGACACTACTCGACGAGAGACGTCCAGTTCGAGGGTATGAAATATGAGTCCTTGGGAATGCGCCGCGTGGATCATGGCAGCTGGAGCCGTCGGCGGAATTGTGAACACCGCACTTTCGCGCCAGGGTTTTGCGTTGCCCGGATATGAAGGTGGTGTGCTGTGCCCGGGATTCCTGGGCAACGTAATGGTCGGCTCCTTCGCCGCTGTCATCTCCTGGGCGTTGTACGGGTCCGGAGCCGGTCTGGAGTTAGCCCGCGAGGCAGCGAGTGCCAGGCAGGCACTCAGCTTGACGGCGGGCGCTCTTGCCGGTGCGGCTATGGTCGGTGTCGCTGGGGCCCGGTGGCTGACGAGTGAGGTCGACAAGAACCTCCATCGGGAAAGCCTGAACCGTCTCGTAGCTCAGACGATGACGCCGGAACAGGCAAACAAGATGGCGCATGCACCGGCGCGACAGGTGCTCAAGACTGTCCACCAGGCTTCCGGAGCGACATCATAGGCCTCAGTTCTCGCGGTCAGTACTGAAGAACGGAAAACACCTTCTCGCCGGGCAGCTTCGACTGTCCTTTCAGAAAGACGAGCTCGATCAGGAAAGCCAGGCCGTGCAGCTCGCCTCCCAGGTGTCGCACGAGGCGCGCCGCCGCGGCCGCCGTTCCGCCCGTCGCGAGTACATCGTCCACAATCAGAACGCGTTGCCCGCGCTGGACTGCATCGGAGTGAATCTCGAGCGCGTCGGTCCCATATTCGAGATCGTAGGTCTCCTTGACGCACTGGCTCGGAAGCTTTCCGGGCTTGCGAATCGGAACGAACCCGGCGCCGAGACGTTTCGCCACCGCGCTTCCGAGGATGAACCCACGGCTCTCGATGCCGACGACGAGTTCGATGGAGTCGCTCGCGTATGGCTCGGCGAGTCGATCGATGGTCACACCGAGTCCCTCGGGATTTCTGAGCAGCGTCGTGATGTCGTAGAAGAGGATCCCCGCTTTCGGGAAGTCGGGAACGTGTCTGATGTGTTGTTTGAGATCCATTCAGTCTCTGAGCGGCTCCATAGATGTCACGAGGTCACCGAGAACGTGTCGTAGGCGCCGCTCACGTCCTCGATATCCACCGTCACTGTCTCGACTCGCGCACCGCGTGGGCCCATCCGCAACGCCCGCTCGATACGCGTCAGCGCCTCGGCTTCTCCCTCGACGTGGGCCTCGACGCGTCCGTCAGGCAGGTTGCGCACCCAACCGGTGACGCCTTCACGTAATGCCCAGTCCTGCGTGAAGTAGCGAAAGCCCACGCCCTGCACGCGACCGCTCACGACGAAACGCCGGGCCGTCAACATGGAAGAAACACCGGAATTATAGCTGGCTCTCGTGTCGGGTCGTGGTGCCTGCGGTCTTCGCGCCGGTTTCGTTCCTACTGAAGCGATCTGAATAGCTCGCGGCCACCCGGCATCCCGGGCCATGGAATTGAGAGCAGCAATGCCACCATCGACAGACCCACAAACAGGAGGACGGTCCGGT
>JBKPNV010000027.1:0-5651 GCA_046732795.1 Acidobacteriota bacterium | reverse complement strand
TGCCGCTGGTCCCGGACGTGATGGTGATCCACGAGGCGTTGTTGACGGCAGCGGTCCAGTTGCAGCCGGCCGGGGCTGTGACCGCGACCGGATTGATGGCACCGCCCGTCGCCGCGACGTCGAGACCGGCCGGGCTGATTTCGTACGTGCACGTCGGAGCTGGCGGTGGGGGTGGTGGCGCTGCCGCCGCAGCCTGCGTCACAGTGAATGTCCGGCTCGCAATCGTCACGGTGCCCGTGCGAGCGTCACCGGTATTGGCGGCGATCGTGATCCCGACCGAGCCATTGCCGCTGCCGCTGGTCCCGGACGTGATGGTGATCCACGAGGCGTTGTTGACGGCAGCGGTCCAGTTGCAGCCGGCCGGCGCTGTGACCGCGACGGGATTGATGGCACCGCCCGTCGCCGCAACGTCGAGACCGGCCAGGCCGATCTCGTACGTGCACGTCGGAGCTGGCGGTGGGGGTGGTGGCGATGCCGCCGCAGCCTGCGTCACGGTGAATGTCCGGCTCGCAATCGTCACGGTGCCCGTGCGAGCGCCACCGGTATTGGCGGCGATCGTGATCCCGACCGAGCCATTGCCGCTGCCGCTGGCGCCGGACGTGATGGTGATCCACGAGGCGTTGTTGGCGGCAGCCGTCCAGTTGCAGCTGGCCGGGGCTGTGACGACGACGGGATTGAGGGCACCGCCCGTCGCCGCAACGTCGACACCGGCCAGGCCGATCTCGTACGTGCACGTTGGAGCAGGCGATGGTGGTGCTGGTGGAGTGGGAGCTGGCGGCGTCGGTGCTGGTGGCGTCGGAGCTGGTGCCGTCGGAGCTGGCGGTGGCGGATTCTCCCCCGCCTGCTGCTGGCTGACAGTGTGCGTGCGATCGCCGATGGTCAGCGTTCCTGTTCGTGGTCCGCCACCGTTGGCTGTCACCCGGAAGGTCACGGTGCCGCTGCCGTTGCCGTCTGCCCGCGATGTAATCGTCAGCCACTCGGCATTGCTTCGCGCCGTCCAGGCGCATCCGCTCAAGACCGAAACGGAGACAGTGGCATCGCTCGCCCCGGCCGCCACGGTTTGTGTTTCTGGCGCGAGCGAGAGGCGGCACGGCGCTGCCTCCTGCATGATGCGGACATGACTCTCGTTGACGAGGATTTCGGCTTCCCGCGTCGACGGGACCGGATTCGGCTCCGCTCGGAACGCAACCGTGCCGTCACCCTGTCCTGATGCCGGCGAGAACTGAGACAACCAAGTCGCCTGCGTCGATACGGTCCACGCGCACTCGGGTTGAGCTGTGACGGAAATGGTCCCGGTGCCGCCGCCGGCGACCACGTTAGGCGGCGCGGCTACGGTGAGTTGGCACTTCGGTGGCGTTGGCCCTGTCGTGACCTCGGACGTGGTCTTCGATTCACACCCGGCAATGGACGTTGCCGCCACCGTTGCGCAGAGCCACAGGAGAACAGATCGGGATCGCCAGCACGTAGCGGGCAGTTCAGGCGTCGGTCGTGATGAAAACATGAAAGCATCAGGGTTTGGCAGACGCGGGTGCTGCGCTGCCCGGCTTTTGCATACCGTGCGCCAGCGATCTGCAGAGCTGTTCTCTTTGTCGAAGCCGCTCGGATGAGCGCGCAGGCGCGTTTTCGATGGAAGTTTTTTCAAACGTGCGGGCAGGAAGGGCCAAGCGCGGCTGTCGAGCCCGCGCGGTGCTACGTGATGCTTGCGGTCGAATGGACGGGAAGCGTGAAGCTGAATGTCGCTCCACGCGGCACATTGTCCTCGGCCCAGAGGCGGCCGCCGTGCGCTTCGACGATCGAGCGGCTGATCGACAGGCCGACGCCGCTCCCCGACGGCTTGGTCGTGTAGGCAAGCGCGAACATTCGCTCGCGATCGACGCCGGCGAGGCCGATGCCGTTGTCTCGCACAGAGACCATCACATGGCCGTTGGCGGAGCGACCCGAGGAAATCACGATGCGTCGGGAGTTGGACTCGACGCCTTCCATGGCGTCGATGCCGTTGCCAATCAAGTTCAACAACACCTGTTGCAACTCGACGCGATCGCCGTAGACGGCTGGCGTATCGCCTTCGATCGAGGTGATCAACGTGACATTGCCCGCCTGCAGGCGCGATCGGGCAAGAGACTCGACCTCATGAATGATGGCGTTGAGATCGAGCGGCGACATCTGGATGGTGTGATGGCGAAACAGCTCGCGATTGCGGCGAACGATTTCGTTGGCCCGCTGTCCGGCCTCGATCACGTCCGACAGCGCGGCGCGAACTTCGGCGAGGTCTGGAGACGAGCTGCCAAGCCAGCGCAGACACGTCGTGGCGTTCACCAGGATTCCGGTCAGCGGCTGACGGATCTCGTGGGCGATGGAGGCGGCGAATTCGCCGAGCGCAGTCAGTCGCGACAAACGCGACAGGTCGGCCTGCGTCTCGTGCAACGCCTGCTGCGATTGTTTCTGGTCTGTGATGTCGCGCACGACCGTCAGTACCTCGGTGCTTCGGCACGGGACGAGGCGCGCTTCGTAGTAGCGCTCGCCGCCATTCATCGGCAGCACGTACTCGACGATCACCGGTCCGGGTTCACGCGCCAGTCGTTCGAACGCGGCGGAAAAGGACGCCGCCACGTTGGCCGGCAGGATCTCACTGAAGTGGCGTCCAAGAAACGTCGCCGGTGCTGTAAACAACTGCGACTGATGGGCGTGATAATCGAGGTACACGCCAGCCCGGGTCATGAGGAACATCATGTCGGGTGCAGCATTGAGCATGGCGGCGTTGCGCGCCTCGACCTCGCGGCGCCTCGATCGCTGGACCACGAGTGCCGCAATCATCACGCCCTGAACGATCAGCAGCATGATGGCACCGACGATGTAGCCGCGGTACTGTTCCCAGGGTGTGGGCACGCGAAAGCGGACGTCCGATCCGGGGGGCAGTCTGGCAGGATCGATCTTCCATCGTTCGAGGGCGCGCCAGTCGAACGTCGGCGCCACGGTTGCGTGCGTCGCATGCAGCGTCTCTGGTTTGGCTCCGGACAGCACGCGCAAGGCCAGCTCCCCGGCCTGTGCGCCGATCACTTCATGGTCCGCCAGGTAGCCGCCGACGATGCCCTGGCCGAAAACCGCTCTGGCGATGCCGTACATCGGCACCGAGGACACGCGCGCGAGGAGCGATGCCGCTTCAACCGGATCCAGTGCGCTGTCTGACGAATCCGCACCATTCTGCACGTAAAGCACCAGCGACGTGTCGGGCGCATGCGACAGCTTGTCCACCAGCTCCGAGGTGGGCAGATCGGTGAGGTAGGTGATCGTCAGCTCGCGCTCGAATGGTTGCAGCTCTTTGTGGATGATCGCTTCCCGCGCCTTGCCGCCTTGCGTTCGCAGACTGGTGATCACGAAGACCTGGCGCACATCGGGGTGCATCGCTCGCATCATCGCGAGCGTCTTGCGGTAGACGTCGACGATGAAGACGCCGGCGACGCCAGGCGCGACGCGTTCGGCCGCTGCATCGATCGATCCGAAGGCGGTGTAGATGATCGGTACGCCGGCAAAGAGTGAGCGGTCGGCCAGCAGGAACTCCAACGGGGTCTCGGCCGTTGCCACGATGACGTCAATCCGATGCTGCGCGTATTTCTGCCGCAGATAGTCGCGCAGCAGCCGCATCTGATCCGCTTCCGGGAAGCGATCCGCTTCCAGATACTCTGAGTAGTACTCGGCGCCACCCGGCGGGTCGGCGCGCAGGGCTCGCAGCAGGCCCTTCTCGTACAACACGTTGGTGGGATATTCGCGCCCGTACCAATACAGCGCGAGGAGGTTCTTGCCTGTGTTCGCATCCTGCGACCGCGCGGGGGATGCCGCGCACATCAGCAGAACCAGCGCGATCAACCGGGTGCGCGTCAGAATGTGAGCCTCACTGAACACAGAAACGCGCGCGCCGCGTAGACGAGTGGCTTTGGCGATGGACCGGTCACATCGGCGATCATCGTAACAGGACCGATGATCCCCCCTGCCTTCGCGGTTGGTAAGCGCCTGCCGTCGCGCTCCAGTATCCCCTATCACGGGACGACAGTGAGCAAAAGCCAGAGAGCAACCCGTGGGTCGACACGGCAGCGTCGCCAAGCAGCCATCTGGCAGCTCCAAACCGTTCAGGGGTTGGATAGATGTACGCTCACCGGACGCGATCTGGAGCGGGAAGCGTAGCCTAATGGCACGTCGACGGGATGGCGGCCCTTCATGGATGAGTCGTCTACGTACAATTACTGATCAAGAAACTGACATGCGGAGACGCGCCAAGGCGCTGTAGACTGTCAAACATCCAACAAGCGTTCATGGCTGCAGATCTGCGTGTGTTTGTCGTTGACGACGATCCAATCGTGCTCAGGGCGCTCGAACGGATGTTGCGCGCCAACGACATTTCGGTGGAGACGTTCGCGTCCCCGTCAGCGTTTCTCGAGCGGCCGTTCTACGACGGCATCGGGTGTCTCCTGCTCGATTTGAGGATGCCAGGTCTGAGCGGCCTCGAGGTACAGGACGAGATGAGCCGCAAGCGCATCCCGATGCCGATCGTTTTCCTCAGCGCGCAAGGTGATGTGCCGTCCACGGCGCGAGCGATGCGGGAGGGCGCGATCGATTTTCTCGAGAAGCCGATTGATGAAGAGCAGCTCTTGGCGGCCATCGATCGGGCGCGTCTCAAGTCCGTGGCTGAACGCGAGCAGCGCGATCGGGAGCGCGATGCCGAAGAACGGCTGGCGCGGCTCACAAAACGGGAACGGGAAGTCTGTGACCTCGTCGCAGAGGGCATGCTCAACAAGCAGATCGCCTACGAGCTGGGGATGAGCGAAAAGACCGTCAAGGTGCATCGCGGGCGGCTGACGCGAAAGCTTGACGTCGACTCCGTGCCGGCGCTGGTACGGTTACTGGGGTCCCGCCTGACCCGCTAGTGGCCGGACGCGGTGACCTGGTCGATCGCCTCGAGCAGGTCCCGCTCTTCGAGCGGCTTCTTGAGAACCGGCATGCCCGTTCCCCGGCTCGCGCGGTTGGCGAGATCGTCGTGAGCCGTGATGAACAGGACCGGCATGCCACGGCCACGCTCTCGCAGCCGTTCCGCCATCTCCAATCCATTCACGCCCGGCAGGCCGATATCGACAATCGCGCAGTCGCCATCGCAGTTCTGCGCCAGGTACTCTTCGCCCGATTCGAACAGATGCACCCGATGACCGCACGACCGCAGGGAGCGCCCCACAGCGCGGCGAATATCGACGTCATCGTCAACCACGATCACTGTCAACGGGGAGAGCGCCATGTAACCGTCGTGTGAAGGTCAGATGAATCTGAGAAAGATATAAGCGATGGCACTTGGTTTGAATATAAGACCAAGGTCTGACTTGCCGCGCTTCACAGCGCCCTGATAGTTTCCGTGTCGACCCACTAGGGCTGCCAAGACCGATTCTTCTCCCGGCAGTCCCCCGCATCGAGGACGTTCATATGGATCCAAATCGCGCAAGCGCGCTGCCGTTGCCGCAGACATCCGTCTCCGATGGCCTCGAGTCGACATCGCCTGATCGCACGATCGTGGGCAACAGCCATGTCCTGAAATACGTGATGTACCGGGTCGAGCAGGTTGCCGCCACCAGCGCGACTGTCCTGCTGCTCGGCGAAACTGGAACAGGCAA
>JBKPNV010000026.1:0-5483 GCA_046732795.1 Acidobacteriota bacterium | reverse complement strand
GCAGCTTCGCTCGATGGGGCACCGAGTCGCTCGGCAACGTCCGCTCGCCCGGGCAACTGACGATCGACGGGACCGTCACTGGGATGGGTCTGGCAGACTTCATGCTCGGCAGGATGGGGACTAATGCCCTCGTGCAGGCTGCCCCCAATACGCTCGACATGCAGCAGACCTATCTCGGTCTGTACGCCCAAGACACGTGGCGAATCGGATCGCGGCTCACATTGAACTACGGTGTGCGCTGGGAACCGTTCTTTCCGCAGCAGATCCAGAACGGCGCCATCTATCAGTTCGACATGGATCGTTTCACCGCCGGCACAAAGAGCACGGTATTTCCCAACGCGCCGGCAGGCCTCTATTTCCCAGGTGATCCGGGCTTCCCCACGCAGGCCGGCATGCCTGCCGACTGGAAAAACATCGGGCCGCGCGTCGGCGTGGCGTGGGATCCGGTCGGGGACGGCAAGACGTCGGTTCGCGCGTCATACGGAAAGTCGTTCGAGTTTGTCGACGGACAGTTTCACCTCAACACATCCGTCGCACCGCCGTGGGGTTCGGAGGTGCGTCTCAACGCGCCTCCCGGAGGATTGGACAATCCATTCCTCGGCAGCCCTGGCGGGCAGACGAACATCTTCCCCGTCACCTTCGACCAGAACGCGCCGTTCTCGTTGAACGGTCCGTTCCTCAGCCTCACCAACGATCTCAAAGCGACCAACGTACAGTTGTTCAACGTCACGGTGGAACGCCAGTTCGCCGCGCGGTGGTTCGCGACCGCTGGATACATCGGCAGCCGCACCCACGACATCTGGGAATCCACGCCGCTGAACAACGCACTGCTCATCCCCGTGGCGGGAGCCGCACCGAGCGTCGCCAACACGAACGCCCGTCGTCCGCTCACCCTGGTCGATCCGAACAACGGCCGGTACTACGGACCGCTGGACAAGTACGTCAGCGATGGCACGCAGTCCTACAACGGCATGGTGCTCGCGATCCGCGGTGGCATCCCTTCAGCGACGGTGAATGCCAACTACACCCTGTCGCACTGCTACGGATCGCCCGACGGCGGCGGTTCGTCCACGCCCAACGTGTCCACGGGATACAACATCCCGTCGAATCCGCACTATGACGACGGCAACTGCACGGTGGATCGGTTGCACAACTTCAGCATGACGGCGAGCGTGCAGTCGCCGCAGTTGGAGCACGCCCTGCTGCGCGCTGCGTTTTCTGATTGGCGGCTCGTGGCCGGGTTCCGCAAGACCACCGGACCATGGCTGACGGTCACCACGGGAACCGACGTCGCGCTGAATGGACAGGTAGCGACGCAGCGAGCGGATCAGGTGCTCGACGATCCATATGCGGACCGATCGATCAATCCGGTCAACGGCGGCATGCGGTTCCTGAATCCCGCGGCATTCGCGCCGCCGGCGTCTGGCACGCTGGGCAACAGCAAGCGCAACGGCATTCGCGGAATGGGCACGCGCAATCTCGATCTGTCCCTGACACGGGTCGTCCGCGTGGCCACGACACGCGAATTCGAACTGCGCGTCGACGCGTTCAACGCGCTGAACTGGCTGCAGTGGAATCAGCCGGCGACGGCGCTGAACAATCCGGGAAGCTTCGGCCAGATCACGACGGCCGGTCCACCGCGGATCATGCAGTTCGCGATCAAGTATCGGTTCTGATTCGCTCATGAGCGTTTTGAAGATCTCATCGAGCTCGGCGCCATTCAGTACGAGCGCGGCCGGTGCATCGACGCGGAGAATTTCTATCGCCGGGCACTCGACATCAATCCAACGTGTTACGGGAAAGACAGCCATCGCTGAAGCTCCTCGGCTACATCTGGCTCGCCGGCGGCGCGTTCTTCCGATGACCATCGTGTTCAAGTCGGGCAAAGGCTAGAGACGCAGCCGACAGCACCGATGAGCTCGAATGCTGGATGGGCAGCGGCAGACTCTACCTGCACAAGCCAGGCGAACCGGCCAGCCAGGACATGCCGCTCGACATCAACGACGATGGCACGCTGCAGTCCCGGTCGGCGAGCTGAATTCATGAAGGACACTACGCAAGCTGCGCGGTTGCGTGACTCGCTGCCGAGGTCCGCGAGCGGCTACGCACGATAGACTGCGATCATGGCTGCAGGTCGCGTCTGCTTTTTGGCTGCTGTGTGCGTCGTGATTCTGGGTGAAGTGGGAAGTGCACAGAACGTTGGTCAACCCACTGGCAGGGACGAGGGCTGGGACGTCACCGTGTACCCCGTGCTCGTGTGGGTGCCGCTCGGCATTGGCATCGATGTCGACGTCCCACCAATCAATGGCGAGGGAAGTGGATCGGGCCAGATCATCGATAGTCGGTTCGATGGCGCCTTCTTCGGCGGCGTGAATGCGTCGAACGGCTTGTGGCGAATTGAAGGCTATGGCATCTGGGCCGCCTTCGGCGGGGATCGGCCCGAGCGACCGTTCCTCGAGGTCGATCTGGACCTGGTGTACGGCGATGGCAGAGTCGGACGAAGAGTCGCACCCGACTTGTATGTGACGGCCGGCGTGCGGCGGGTCGCCCTGAAGTACGACATCACGCTGGGAGATCTGCCTCACTTTTCCCGAAAACCAGGCGTGTGGGACCCGCTCGTGGGGATTGGCTGGCATCGTGTGCGCCCAACCGTCGAGTGGCACGCATCGTTCGAAGGTGGCGGCTTTGGTGTCGGCGCCGACGTTGATCTTGGCGGCGCATTCCGTGTGGACTGGAAGCCAGTACGGCACTTCGGGCTTACGGCCGGCTACAACGTCCTGTACCTGAAGGTGACCGATTCCGTGGCGGGTAGGACCGTGATCGTGAAACCGACCGTGCATGGCCCCGCCGTCGGCTTCGGGTTGTACTTCTGACGGGAAGAGTCTCCGCCGGTGATCACGCAGCGCGTCGAACTGAGCCAGTGGGATGAAGGCGGCGGCAACACGATCACGTGAACTACCGTAGCGCAGCTTTTCCCTCGCTCAGGACCGCCTCCCGCTTGCATTCATCGCTTCAATGCCATGCGCCCTCAGTCCGTCAGCGGGAAAACGCGCGGCATCTTGAAGAGCGCTTCGTTCAGGAAGAACTCGTCTAGCACGTGGAAGCCGCGCTGTCGCGCCCCGGCGATCGTGGTGGTAATGAGCCTCCGCACGGCGGCGCGCGCTGCCTGCAACTTCTCATCGTCGGTGACGAGCGGACTGCGCGCCTCGAACAGCGTGAGCAGGGCGTCGCGAATCGGGTCGAGCTTGAAGTCGCTCCCCGCCGTGACATCGAGGGCGGTTTCCCACATGACGAGCACGCGCCGGCGTGCGTCCTCGCTCTGAACCTCGATCCCGGAATCACCGACCTGCAGCGCGGTCCGCTCGTCGGCCTCGCTCTCCTTCGGGCACGTATCCGGTGGATTCGTCCACCCCTCCATCGGCGTCACCGTGTAGTGGGACCGATCGATCGCAGAGATCAGGCGGATCTTGATGGGCAGCTTGTTCGAGTGATTCGGCTCGAGAGATGTGACATCGGGATCGGGCACGTCCGCAGGATCGATCGGAAGACCGGCGGCCATCGCTTTGCGCATCATCCAGCGCAGCGCGATGTCGTTCAGTGGCCGGTTGCCGTTGCCGCCGCCGACGTCCGAGTGCGCGCCGCGGAACCACACCTCACACGCGCCGGTCAGGCGGGTGTTCAGGAACGAGGGCCGCCGCTCGTCGAGCGCCATGGCATGGAAGCAGAAGTCGAGGTTCTGTTTCGGCAGCACGAGGTGGTGGCCGATGTTGAGCACCTCATTCCCGAGATTCGCGAGACCGAATGCGGCAACCACATCCCACAGCCCGAGGAATCGGATTTTCGGGCTTTCCTCCACGACCTGATCCGTGCCGGGCTTGCGGATGCCCTTTTTCTGCAGGAGGTGGCAGAAGTCGAGCGCCGTTGCCGCGCCGCGGCTGAACCCCACGACGTCGATGACCTGATCTCCTCCCGTCCAGGTTCGGCAGAGCGCGTCGTACGTCTCGATCAAACGCGACAGTTCACCGAGCCCGAACGCGCCGCCGAGCACCTTGCCGATCGTGTCGAATCTCGTGCCGACGCCAGCAACATAACAGGGCTGCGTACCAGAGGCGCGCGCGTACGCGTTCTTGAAGCGGAACACATTCGTGTTCTCGAACTTCGGGTCGTCGCCGTCTTTCCCGTCTTTCCACGTGCCGTCAAATGCGTAGAGCGCCATGAGCGTATTCCTCGTTTGCCGAAGCTCACCTGTAGAGTGGTGCAGCCGTGAGCGCGAGAATACCGCGGTCGCAATCGGTTTCGTCTCCTTCGCGCCGCGGGACGCTTCCTGCGTGGATGCTGACCCGCGTGCAGCGGCAGCCGCCGTCGAGCCTTCACCTCCACGGCGATGCGGAGAATCGCGGAGACCATTCGACCGAGTGTGTAACCGTAAGTCTCGCCGATTACTGCGGAGACGTCAGGGGGCACGCGAGCCCACACTCCCTCATGGTCCGGCAGCCGGAGGCTGTCGAGCAGGCGCCACTAACGCGCAGAGGGTACCCAATGCGACACAGCCTGCGATGGACCTGATGAAACGAGTGACCGGCATCGAGACTACGCTTGATCCGGCGCGAGACTCAGGCGCTCGCTGACTTCGTCCAGGGCCCAGGCTGGTTCAACGGGACGGGACCGGCCTCCATTGGTCCGACGGCGGGCACCGGTTCGGCGCGCTCGCGGTACTTCGCCATGTAGTAGAGGACGGGCACGGCCATACGCGAGAGCAGGAGCGAAGCCACCTCGCCGGCCATCAACGAGATCGCCAGCCCCTGAAAAATCGGGTCGAACAGGATCACTCCCGCGCCGACGATCAAGGCGGCAGCGGTGAGAGCCATGGGACGGAACCGCACTGCGCCTGCGTCGACGACGGCTTGCTCGAGGGGATGACCCTCGTGCAACCGCAGCTCAATGAAGTCCACGAGGATGATCGAATTGCGCACCACGATGCCCGCACCGGCGATGAAGCCGATCATCGACGTGGCAGTGAAGAACGCGCCCATCGCGGCGTGCGCCGGCAGGATGCCAATGAGCGAGAACGGGATGGCCACCATTATCAGCAGGGGCGTCGTGAACGACTGAAACCATCCGACCACGAGCAGGTAGATGAGCACGAGCACCGCCGCAAACGCGAGGCCGAGGTCGCGGAACACCTCGATTGTGATCTGCCACTCGCCATCCCATTTCATCGCGTAGCGCGAGGTGTCGAACGGCTGGACCGCATTGAAGACCTCGAGCCCATAACCCTCCGGCAGCGACAGCCGGCCGATCAGCTTGTTCATCTGGAGGATGGCGTAGGCCGGGCTCCCGTTCTTTCCTGCCAGATCGCCGGTCACGTACGTCACTGCCTGCAGATTCTTGTGATACAGGCTTGCCTCTTCCTGCGTCGCAACAGCGCTCGTGAGCTCGCCCACGGCAACCGGCTTGGCGCCGCGAAGCCGGATCGACTGAAC
>JBKPNV010000025.1:0-18351 GCA_046732795.1 Acidobacteriota bacterium | reverse complement strand
GCCGGCGTGGAAATCGAACGCGGCACCTACGCCAATCAGCACCGGCACAGGCAGGCGCCCGACGTATCGAGCCATCCACCGTTCCTGCTTCGGAGTACTCAGTCCCACCCAGACGATGTCCGGACGTGCCACGGTAATTCGGTCGATCATCGCCTGTTCCTCGGCCGCGCTGAGTTCGCGAAACGGCGGCGACCAGGCCCCGGCAACCTTCAGTCCGGCGAACCGCTCCGACAGCCGTGCCGCCAGACGCTCCGGGACACCCTCAGCGCCCCCGAAGAAGTAATGACGATATCCCCTTGAAACTGAGGCACGGCAACAGGCGAGCATCAGGTCGGGACCGTACACCCTTTCCACGTGGCTGTGTCCGTTTAGCCAGGATAACCAGACGAGTGGCATGCCATCCGGCGCGACGAGGCCAGCGCGGTTATGGATGTCGCGGAGAGCCGGGTCTCTTTGGCTTTCCATGACCCCATGCACACCGGTCACACAAACGTAGCGCTTGGCACCGGTCGCAATCCACCGATCGAACAGCGCCAACGCGTCTGCGATCGTGATCGCGCTGACGCCGACCCCGAGCACATTGACGCGCTCTGGCGATTCGCTCTCGAGAGCCGAGGCGGCCCGGGGGGTCACTTGGCGCGAAGGGTCGTTACTGACTCCCTGCCGTCGCGCGCAGTACCGACGCCAACTAACGAACTATGCGCCACCTGCTCCTCGATCCACGTATACGTTCGAGCCAGCCCGTCCTCGAGCGAGATTTGCGGCTCCCAGCCGAGAACCTGTCGCAGCGTGGAATTATCGGAGTTTCGTCCTCGCACCCCCTGAGGCCCTGGCACATGCTTCTTGACGATCGAGATGCCCGCCACGTCAGCCACGAGGTCTGCGAGTCCATTAATCGAAATCAAGCGATCCTGCCCGAGATTCAGCGGCTGGTGGTAATCCGATCGCATCAGACGGAAGAGGCCCTCCACGCAGTCGTCGATGTAGCAGAACGACCGCGTCTGCTCGCCGTCTCCCCAGATCTCAACTTCCGGATTGCCCGTCAGTTTCGCGACCGCCACCTTGCGACACAGCGCCGCAGGCGCTTTTTCACGACCGCCCTCCCACGTCCCCAACGGCCCGAATATGTTGTGGAACCGCACGGTTCGCGTTTCCATGCCGTAGTCATCCCGATAATGCTCGCAGAGTCGTTCCGTAATGAGCTTCTCCCATCCATATGCGTCCTGTGGTGCGGCTGGGTACGCGTGTTCCTCGCGAAGTGGCTCGACGTTGATGTCGACCTGGCGATACTCGGGATAGACACAGGCCGATGAGGTGTACAGATACCGACGAGCGCCGTTTTCGCGCGCTGCGTCGAGCGTGTGTGTACTGATCAGAATATTGTTGTGGAGTATCTGCGCGTGATGTGAGGAGATGAAACCCATCCCTCCCATGTCCGCCGCCAGTGCGTAGACTTCTTCGATACCCGACGTCGCCTGCAGACAATTTTCCCAACGTCGTAGATCGAGAAGCTGGAATTCGTCCGCGACCGTCGCACCATAGTCGGGTCGCTTCAGATCGACTCCCCTGACCCAATATCCGCGCTGCTTGAGAAACGCAACGAGATGGTGCCCGATGAAACCGCCGGCACCCGTGACGAGCACACGAATTCCCGAATTCTTAGAAGAAGACATGCCCACCTCTCCACCCGATCTGAGGACCCGCGTCAGTGCTCTTTATTCGGCGCCGTTACCGCTCACCACAGCCGGAATCGTCTTTGCCAGAATGCGAGCATCCAGCGCAAGAGACCAATTGTCGATGTATTCAAGGTCGAGCTCTACCCAACGCTCGAAACCAATGTTGCATCGACCCTCGACCTGCCACAAGCAGGTGATTCCCGGCCGCATGCTGAACCGACGCATGTCGGAGGGCTTGGTGATGCGGCGTACGTCGCGCCAGGGCAGCGGGCGTGGGCCCACAAGGGACATGTCGCCCCGCAGAACGTTCCAAAACTGTGGCAGTTCATCGACAGACGATTTTCGTAATAGCCTTCCCAGCGGAGTCACGCGCGGGTCGTTGCGGATCTTGAATACCGGTCCGTTCGCCTCGTTTTGGTCTTCGAGGGACGCTTGAAGCTTCTCAGCGTCGGCATACATCGACCGGAACTTGTACATCCGGAATGGCCGCCTGCCCAGGCCGCATCGATCCTGCGGGTAGAGGATCGGCCCACGGCTCGTGAGTTTGATCGCGGCTGCCACAATCAGCATCAGCGGGGCGAAGAGGACTAACCCCGCCGCGCCACCGATGATATCGATCGCGCGTTTGACAACCAGGCGATGCGCGTCTGGCACCACCTGCATGGCGACGAAGGCTCGATCGCCTCGGGCATCGTAGCGGGGATATGCCACGGTGCTCTGGAACATATCGGCACCGTACTTGGCCTGGACGCCGGCGCGCTCGCAGACGCTGATGACGTGTTGAATCTGCTGATAACGCGACTTGACCGGGAGCGCAATCACGACTTCGTCAATGACTTCGCGCATCAGGATCTGCTCGAGTTGCGGAAGCGCGGTAATCATCTGCCGCGGCACGTGACCAGCTGGGAGACCACCGGTCGGATCATCCACAAAACCGACCACTTCATAGCGATGGAATCGGTCACCTTGGATATCTCTATAAGCGCGCCGAGCCAGATCGCCGGTGCCGATGATCAGGGCGCGGCGCGACTGGCGCTGGCGCGCGCCATCAATCGCTCGCTTTCCGGCTCGTACCAATAAACACAGGGTAAGCTGCGCGAGCCAGAAATACGGGATGTGCCGCACCGCCACCGTCCCTGTCGAGCTTGTTAACGGGAAGACAAGCGCCAGCGCCGCGCCAGCGGCTGTGGCGGCGATCAGACGACGAGCCTCAGACGCGAAGTGCCGACAGAATCGAGTGTCGTAAAGGCCGAAGAGGTGAAACAAGAACGGCCAGGCAGTCGCGACGAAAATAAGGAGCAGTACGTTCTTTATCGTGATGCGCGCGGAAAGGAAGCTGTCGACGCCACCCGGAAGGTTCGAAAAGTTGACGCTTACCCATACAACCACGATGCCCGCGACTGCCGCGAGGCTATCGAGACACGCAATGAGGCCCGCGTCACGCACGAGCGTCGGCTGACTGCGACTCGCCGACGCACCAAGACGCGCGCGTGAGGCTGAATGAGGAATGCCGTCGGAAATAGAAACAGGGGAAAAGGTCTCGTCCATTCGTTCGTCGTGTTCAGTTTCAGGTGCGGGGCGAGCGAACGGGCGCGCTGAAACTGCCGATCGGTCACTCAACCGTGAACGTTTTGGCGACTGGACGACCTGACGTGTCGGTCAGGAAGTGACACTAGCGATCAGCATCTGTCCACACTTACGCCGTTCTGTGTCCGCGCAAAGCAGTGAGCAAGGACAAAGCCAATACTTGAGCCCTGACTCCAGCGCATTTGCACGGGATTTTTTTCTGGTCTTCTCCGCGATCCTCAAGCGAGTGTAATTTCGGCGACACAGACAGAACGACTATACAACGCTCAGGTAAATTGTTGATTGAGTAACTCCAATCGAACGGGACGCCGTCTCCGATGTCCAGATGAGGTTACTGCGTAACGAATCTCATTACACAGCAGGGAATCCACCTGCGAATGGCGTTATGTCTTCGTTCGACGGTACATCGCAGCGATTCAGCACCGATTACCAGCATGAGTACGTCGAGTGGGACCATTGGTTCGATCCTTCGCACATGCCTCCGATTACGTGATCGTAATCAACGCGTCGTCGGTTCCTTGGTGCGCTGAATGAGTGCGGCCGTGCGCGAGCGCGTCGCGCGTCCAGCCACGCTGCCGTGTGGTGGCGGCCTTTCGAAAATCGAGTGCGCTGTCCTCATAACAATTCTGCGATAGTCACAGCTGTCGAGATGATCGCAGGAATAGACCTGAGTCTCCAGACCACGACCCCGTCGTTGATCACGGTTGACGTGTGTAACTCATAGTTCCTCTGCACAGAATCCGACCACTCGTCGCCAGTACCTAACACGCGAATCGCAATTTTTATTCGGTCTCTCGTATTTCGCAGTGGCACCGACGTTGCCCTGCGCAGACCGACTCCGCCGATCCCCCGCCGGAAGTTCGGAAGGCATCACCAGTGTTTGAACTCGTGCGGCGAGGTGGCTCCCTCGCAAAGGTATTCGTGTGTCTCGCCATTTTTTTCGGCGCAGCACTCACGTTGAGTCCCAAAGAAGCAGCGGCGCAGTCCAACCGGTTTCCAACGGTGTCGGTGACCAGCCCTGCGGATGGCGCCACCTACCCGGCGGGTGCCACGGTTCCTTTCTCGGCGACAGCGTCGGATCGCGACGGGATTGCACGCATCGAGTTGTATGTGGACTCAGTTTTGTACGCGACGTCGTACTCGGACTCAGCCACCATTTCACTGACGAATGTGGCGCCAGGCTCGTATACGTTGACCGCCACGGCATGGGACGGCAAGGGTCTGTCGTCAACTTCTCCCGGCATCACGTTGATCGTCAGCTCGCCCAGTGGAGGTGGCGGAGGAAACCAGCCACCCTCGCTATCAGTAACGAGCCCCGCGATCGGATCAATCTATTCCGTCGGCGACACGATTCCGTTTTCGGTCACGGCATCGGACCCGGACGGGACCATCACGTGGGTTGGCTTTTATGTGGACTCCGTGCTGCAGTCGTCGACGACGTCGACTCCCTACAGCACGTCGTTGTCAAACCTCGCGACCGGCGTCCACAAGTTGACGGCTATCGCGTGGGACAACGCAGGTGGCTGGACAGCGTCTGCCGACCGCACCGTGACAGTGAGCTCGTCTACTATCGTGAACCGGCCACCATCGGTCTCGGTGACCAGCCCCGCGAGCGGTGCCAGCTATCCCACCGGCGCGCCGATTACGTTTTCGGTAGCAGCATCGGATCCTGACGGGACCATCACATGGGTTGGATTTTATGTGGACTCCGTCTTGAACTCGTCTACGACCTCGAGTCCGTACAGCACGTCATTGTCAAACCTTTCGGCCGGCGTCCATAAGTTGACCGCCATCGCGTGGGACAACGCAGCTTCATGGACAACATCTGCCGACGTCACAGTGACTGTGGGCTCGTCTACTGTCGTCAGCCAGCCCTCGGTAGCGATAACGAGTCCCACGAACGGTGCGACCTACCCGGCCGGCTCTCCGATTTCAGTGTCGGCGACGGCATCGGACCCTGACGGAACGATCACCTGGGTCGGCTTTTATGTCGACTCCGTTTTGCAGTCGTATGTGACGTCGAGTCCCTACAGCGCGTCGTTGTCCAACGTCGCGACCGGTGTCCATACATTGACAGCGGTAGCGTGGGACAACGTTGGTACCTGGACAACCTCCGCGCCGATAACCGTGACGGTTGGATCGTCGGGTACTTTTTCGAATCAGGCACCCGTAGTGTCACTCACGTCTCCCGCTGCCGGGGCAACATTCACCGCCCCTGCATCGATCACGCTGAGCGCCACCGCCAGCGACGTCGATGGCACCATCGCACGGGTGGACTTCTACGCCAACGGAACGATCATCGGGTCGGACACGAGTGGTCCCTACAGTTTTTCGTGGACGAATGTGGCGGCAGCGAATTACGCGCTCACCGCAGTCGCTCGCGACAATGCCGGCGCCACGACGGTTTCGTCCACGCGTGACATCTCGGTGAAGCCCGCGAGCTTGCCGGGTACCGCCGTCTTCGTTCCGTCCAGTAATGACGCGACGGCTGTCGACCGCTACGTCCTCGAGATATTCCCTGTCGGCGCAGACCCGACCGTCGCGAATCCCGTGGCGACTCGCGACCTGGGGAAGCCGGCGATTACAAATGGTGAATGCCGTGTCGATATCTCGTCGACGATTCTGGCGCTGACACCCGGCACCTACATCGCAACAGTCACAGCCGTCGGAAGCGGCGGGAGCACCCAGAGCGCGCCCTCTCCGCAGTTCACGCGATGACGTTTTGAAAGCGTCGCAAGCCGTTCGGTCATCCACTCGCTGCGGTTCTTGGGCCGTTCGCGCACGGCATGGCCTGAGCTGACGTCGCGAACACGGGACCCGAGTCCTCGGTCACGTGTGGTGACGAAGGCAACGGCACTTCGTGTGGTCCTCATTACGATTTTGCGATCGACATAGCCGTCGAAACAGTCGACGGGAGGCGCGAGCCTCGGATCAGGATCCCCCTTAATTGATCGCCGTCGACGTGTGTAACTCAGAGTTTCTCTGCACAGAACTCAGCCACACCCTGTAAGTCGTCGCACTCGCAGATCCGGATTTTTACTGAAGACTTTCGGATCGCGCGATGGCATCGACGTTGCCCTTTCTGGCTGAGTCCGCGGTTACCCCGCCGGAAGTTCAAAGGAATCAGCAGTGTTTCAACACATTCGGCGAGGTGGCCACCTCGCAACGGTATCCGTGTGTCTCGCGGTTCTTCTTGGCGCAGCAGTTACGATGTGGGCCAACGAGGCAGGGGCGCAGTCCAATCTGCGTCCAACGGTGTCAGTAACCAGCCCCACGAACGGCGCCATCTACTCGGCGGGAGCGCCGATTCCGTTTTCGGTGACGGCATCGGATCCCGACGGGACCATCACCTGGGTCGGTTTTTATGTCGACTCCGTGCTGCAGTCGTCTGCGATTTCGAGTCCTTACAGCACCTCGTTGACCAACCTCTCCATCGGCGTCCATACATTAACGGCCGTCGCCTGGGACAACGCAAGTGGCTGGACGACGTCCGCCGACCGCACCGTCACCGTGAGCTCGTCTACCGTCGTGAACCAGCCACCCTCGGTAGCGGTGACGAGTCCCGCGACCGGAGCGATCTACCCCGTCGGCGGCGCGATTCCGTTTTCGGTAACGGCATCGGATCCCGACGGGACCATCACCTGGGTGGGGTTTTATGTCGACTCCGTCTTGAAGTCGTCCACGACTCAGTCCTCGGGACCCTACACCACGTCGTTGTCCAGCCTGGCGACCGGCCTCCATACGTTGACGGCTGTCGCGTGGGACAACGCGGGTCGCTGGACAACGTCCGCCGACCGCACCGTGACGGTGAGCTCGTCTACCATCGTCAACCAGCCACCGTCGGTCTCGGTGACGAGCCCAACGAGCGGAGCGACCTATGCGGCCGGCACGCCGATTACGTTTTCGGTGGCGGCATCGGATCCTGACGGGACCATCACCTGGGTTGGGTTTTATGTCGATTCCGTCTTGAAGTCGTCGACGACTCAGTCCTCGGGCCCCTACAGCACGTCGTTGTCCAACCTCGCGCCCGGGATCCACAGGTTGACGGCGATCGCGTGGGACAACGCAAGTGCCTGGACAACGTCTGCCGACCGGACGGTGACGGTCGGTTCGTCTACTGTCGTCAATCAGCCACCGTCGGTATCGGTGACGAGCCCCGCCACCGGTACAAGCTATTCCGCCGGCGCGCCGATTCCGTTTTCCGTCGCCGCATCTGATCCAGACGGGACCATCACCTGGGTTGGGTTTTACGTCGACTCGGTGCTGCAGTCGTCTATGTCGTCCAGTCCTTACAGCACCTCGTTGTCCAACCTCGCGCCGGGCGTCCACACGTTGACGGCTGTCGCATGGGACAACGCGAGTGCCTGGACAACGTCCGCCGATCGTACTGTGACGGTCGGATCGCCCGGTACTCCCTCGAATCAGCCACCGGTGGTGACACTCACCGCGCCTGCTGCCGGGGCAACGTTCACCGCTCCCGCATCGATCACGGTGAGCGCCAGCGCCAGCGACGTCGACGGCACGATCGCACAAGTGGATTTCTACGCCAGCGGAAGACTCCTCGGCACCGACACCAGTAGTCCCTACACTTTTTCGTGGACGAACGTGACTGCCGCTGATTACTCGCTCGCAGCCGTCGCTCGCGACAATGCCGGTGCAACGACTGTTTCGTCGACACGAGACATCTCGGTCAGATCCGCCAGCTTGCCCGGCACCGCCGTCTTCACTCCGTCGAGTAACGACGCGACCGCCGTCGATCGCTATGTCCTCGAGATTTTCCCTGTCGGCGCAGATCCGAACGTCGCGAATCCCGTGGCAACTCGCGACCTTGGCAAGCCGGCAATTTCAAACGGTGAATGCCGCGTCGATGTCTCGTCGACAATTCTGGCGCTGAGCCCCGGCACCTACGTCGCCACAGTCACCGCCATGGGCAGTGCCGGGAGCACACAGAGCGTACCCTCTCCGCAGTTCGCGCGCTGACGTTGTAAGAACGCTGGTACGGCCTCCGAGCGGCGGGCGGGCGCGCGCCGCCGCGCGGGCCGGGCCCTTTCATCCCGCCGACGCAGTGCCGCTCAGGCGGCTTTCTCTCCTGATACTTGGGCGTGGCGCTGGCTCAGGCCGTGTGGACGCTCTGGCAGATCACGACATGGATTCTCGTTCGCCGCGCTGCTCCTGATGTTCGCCACCGCGATGGTCGTGTGGGGCCTCTCTCAGTTCGAGTGGGCAGTGTACGTGCTGTCCGCCGGCGCGTTCGTCCTGGCGACCGCCGATGCAACGCTCTTTGACGTGGACGCGATGTTGCCCGGGAACGAGACACTGCGGCCGTCACCGGTCGCGACGCGTCGATGCTGTCGATCATGAGTGTGCTCTCAGTAGAATCGTTACCGTGTCCGCAATACCCGTCTTCACGTGCTTCCGGCGCCTGGGCATTCCGTTCACGGAGCACATCTCTGGCGGGTCTCTCCATGCGTCGCCCAAATGTATGATGACTCGATGACTCGCACCGCTGTGCGCGAGAGCAGAGTGGGCCCAAGTGCCTGAAAAGACGCTGGCCGCCCTGAAAATCGGGCCCTCCACGACAGAACTACGCGAGTTCGATCTGCCGGACGTGCCGGCGGACGCCGCGCTGTTGAAGATGGAGGTTGCCGGCGTCTGCGGCACCGACGTGAGCCAATACAAACTGCCCCTGCGTGGCGCGCCCCTCATCATGGGGCACGAGAATGTCGGCTATCTCGCCAAGGCCGGGCGGCTGTTCGCGGCGCACCACGGATTCAGAGAAGGCGACCTCGTTTTTCTCGAGCACTACCTGCCGTGCGGCCACTGTGAATGGGATCACGCGGGCGAGTACCGCCATTGTGCTGCGACGGAGTGGTTCTACGACCCTGCGGCAATCCGCTACGGTTACACCGCCATCGATGTGGCTCCATCGCTCTGGGGAGGGTTCTGTCAGTACGTGTATCTCCCGTTCAACGCGATACTGCACCGGGTGCCCAACGGATTGTCGCCCGAGGAGGCCGGGGTTGCGACCCCGATGTCGAACGGCATCCAGTGGACAGTGATCGATGGCGGCGTCAGCTATGCGTCGCACGTGCTGATTCAGGGGCCCGGGCAGCAGGGCCTGTGTTGTGTGATGGCGGCCAAGCAGGCAGGCGCGAATCGAGTGATCGTCACCGGCACCTCACAGGACGTTCGCCGCCTCGAGGTGGCGAAGCGATTGGGTGCCGACGATGTGATCGATATCCAGAAGGAGGATGCCCTCGCTCGCATCATGGAGATCACGAATGGCCGCGGCGTCGACATCGTGGTTGACTGCACCAGCGGAGCAGGGACGTCGGCGGTGCTCCTGGGTATCGAAGCAACGAAGCGACGGGGCGGGACGATGGTGATTCAGGGTGAGGGGAACGCCACATTCCCGGACTTCCCGATCGGTCGGTTGACGCGCAAGGGGATGACGTTGAAAAGCGCGCGCGGACATTCCTATCGTGCCGTGGAACTTGCGCTTGCCCAGCTCGCGGCGCGGCGGTCCCCGCTGGAGCTGATGACCACGCACCGCTTCGGTCTCGCCGAAGTCGACCGGGCGATTAAATCTGTAGGAGGCGATGGCGCGCCGGGTGCTATCCATGTCTCCGTGATGCCGTGGAAGTAACACACTTGGTAGGATAACCACGGGACTCGCTCGTGTTGGGAGTGTCGCTTACATCGTTGCCGACCGGACTCGACTGGACTTCTGCCGCCGACGTGCGGCGAAGGCGTCAACACACGCGATCTGTGGAGTAACTGTGCTCAGCCAGGACCAGAACGAGCGGCTGACGCAAACGGGGCCGGGGACGCCGCTCGGTCGTCTTTTTCGCAGCTACTGGATTCCCGCCTTGCTCTGCGAAGAGCTGCCGGAGCCGGACTGTCCGCCGGTGCGCGTCACGCTGCTCTCGGAGCGGATGATTGCGTTCCGCGACAGTGACGGGCGCCTCGGCTTGCTCGACGAGTTCTGTGCCCACCGTGGCGTCTCGCTCTGGTTCGGTCGTAACGAGGGGTGTGGCCTGCGCTGTTCGTATCACGGGTGGAAGTACGACGTGACCGGGCAGTGCGTCGACATGCCGAACGAGCCGGAGCATTCGGCTTTCGCGAAAAAGGTCAGACTGAAGTCGTATCCCCTCGCCGAGCGCGGGGGCGTGCTATGGACCTACATGGGCCCGCCGGCGAGCCAGCCGCCGCTGCCGGAATACGAGTTCGCCACCGTGCCCGCGTCGCACTCGTTCGTCTCGAAGCGCGTGCAGGAGTGCAACTGGCTTCAGGCAATGGAAGGTGGCATCGACTCGAGCCACGTCTCCTTCCTTCACCGCAGTGAGCTCAAGACCGATCCGCTCTTCAAGGGAACGCGCGGGAATCGATACAACCTGAGTGACCCGCGGCCGGTGTTCGAAGTGGTCGAGAGCGCCGGCGGCCTGTACATCGGTGCGCGCCGCAACGCGGAACACGGCCACTACTACTGGCGCATCACGCAGTGGGTGATGCCCTCCTATACCATGATTCCGCCGCGCGGCGGCCACCCGCTCCATGGTCACTTCTGGATTCCCATCGATGACGAGAATTGCTGGACGTGGAGCTTCGACTATCACCCCACGCGCGCGCTCACCGATGGCGAGGTTGCGGCGATGCGCGACGGAAAGGGGATTCATGTCAGGTACGTGCCCGGAACGTATCGGCCGCTCGCGAACAAGGACAACGACTACCTGATGGACCGCGTGGCACAGCGCGAAGGGCGTACCTACAGCGGCATCGAAGGTTTCGCGATGCAGGACGCGTCGCTCCAGGAGAGCATGGGCCCGATCGTCGACCGGACAAAGGAGACCCTCGTGTCAACGGACAGCGGCATCATCATGGCGCGTCAGCGGCTGCTGCGTGCGGTGCGAGCACTGGACGAATCCGGCACGACACCGCCGGGAGTTGATCGAGCGCATCAGCGGGTGCGATCCGCTGCTGTCGTGCTGCCGCCCGAACAGTCGTACCAGGACGCCGCGCGCGACGCGCTCATCGCGCATCCCGGTATCGAGCCGGCCACGGTGTGACGACGTTGCGCATCCAGGCGCAGCCGCCGACGGGGCGGGTTGTCCGGACGATCAATCTCGACACGGCCAGCGAGCGCGAGGTCGCACAACTGGTTGCTCAGGTGGCGGACACGGATCTCGTGGTGATGATCGTCAGCGCCGGCAATGATGCGCATGCAGCCGAAGTCATCGGGCACGAGTGCAGCGTGCGGCGCGTGATGACTCACGCAGCTATTGTGCGCGCCGGGCACGCGACCCGCGACGCGCTGTCGAGGACCCTTGCCCAGATCCGCCCATGGTCCCTGATGGTCGTCGTCGCCAACGAAGACGACTACGTGGACGATATTCTCAAATCGTTCCGATAACTCGTTCGGACATCTGTCGCTGGGTGGCCAGGTGACCAGGTAGCTGGATGACTGGGTAATGGACAAAGTGGCCGATCCGGTAACACTCTCCGCGCTGCAGCAGATGAAACGCACGGGCCGCAAGATCGTGGGGCTCGTCGTTTACGACTACCAGACAGCGCAGATTGCCGATCGGGCGGGGGTGGACCTTGTCTCCGTCGGCGACTCGGTCGGGGTCACACTGTGGGGGCATGAGAGCGAGACAGAGGTCACGCTCGACCAGATGCTCCTCGCGTGCCGTGGCGTCCGTCGCGGGGTTCGGAGAGCGCTCGTCAGCTGTGATGTTCCGCATCGGGCGATGCGCGAGGGACCGGACGCCGCCGTGCGCGCTGCGCGCTCGCTGGTCACCGAGGGTGGCGCGGACATAGTGAAGTTGGACACCGGCGCCCAGGTTGTCCGGGCGGTGGTTGGCGCCGGCATTTCAGTGTGGGCTCAATTCAGCGCGCGTGAAACCGATGCGTGTGTTGCGCAGGCACGGCTGCTGGAAAACGCTGGCGCGGCGATGCTCGACTTCAGGCATTCCGGTCCCGCCGAGGGTCCTGCAGTGACGCAGGCTGTTTCCATTCCTGTACTTGGCGGTCTCGGTGGCGGCCCGTGGCTCGATGGACGCGTACGCTCCGTCGGGAACGCCATCGGCAATGTCGCGAGCGCGCTGGACGACGAGGTACCGCGTTATGCGAACGTCGGGCGCGTGACGCTCGAGGCAATCACTGCATACGCGGACGACGTTCGCGGGGGTCGCCAAATCCGCGGGTTCTAAGGCCGGACTTCGCGAATACGACACACCGAGGCAGTGAGGCACGGAGAGATCTCATAGTTCCTCAGTGTCCCGGTGCTCTGTGTGTCATGAGCTGTGGATCCCGTTACGGCTCACGAGACAAAGAGTTCGTCGAGGGCGAACGCCTGCCGGATAATTCCCTGTTCGCCGGCATACTGCACGAGGGCTTCGAGCGTCTTGCGATTGGGCTCGATGCCGTACGGCAGCGGATCGCCGATGATCTTCTTCACTTCGAGCAGCGTTGGGTCGTCCATACGATCGATGCAGAGCTGTTTGGCTGCGGTGAACGCCTCGAACAGATCGCTCGCGAGACCGGGGTGGGTGGTCAGGAGATCGTTCTTCACCACGACCGTGTGGTTGATCGGGTAGAGGCCGTGTGAGCGCAGCGCGTCAAGGCCGGCTGCCGCTGCATTCGGTATGAGCGGCTTCACATCGGGCGAGTCCACATGAACCCCGATGGCAGCCGGAATCTCCCCTGATATCAGCAGATCCTCCATCTTCTTCCCCGGCTCAATCGAGACGACGTTGACAGGCGGCCGCCATTCGGCCACATGCTCGTCACCCGACAGCACCCACGTGATGCTGTTCAGATCGACACCGTACTGATGCTGAAGAATGCTGCGTGCCCACACTCCCGTCGTGACTGTATAACCGCGATTGACGCCCACGCGTTTGCCTTCGAGATCCTTCGGCGTCCGGATGCCGCTGCCGCTGTGGTGCAGAATCGCGCCGTGATGAAACGCGCGCATCGGAAACACCGGGATTGCGGTGAAGGGCTTGCCGTGTGCCCGCGCGCAGATGTAGGTCGTGATCGCCAGCTCGGCGACGTCGAACTCGAGTCGTCGCACCATCCGGCGGAACGCCTGGATGATCGCGGGGACCTCCTCGAACACGAGGTCGCACGAGCGCGGCCGCACCGCGCCGTCGAAGAGCGCCTGTGTATGTCCGCGTGCGACGAGCGCTGTTTTCAACCGAGGTCGTTCCATTGGAATGGCCGCACAGTATGTTGGCCGAAGTCACCCAACAGAAGCGAGCTGTGATGTAGCATTTCGGCTCTTGTTCCTCCTCAGACTGTTGTCGGGTCCCGCGGCGTTCGCGCTGTCGGCGGCCATGCCGCTCGGGCTGTCATACGAGGGACGCATCGCGCTGGCGACGTTCGTGTGCGTGATCGTCTGGTGGATGACGCAGCCGATGCCCTGGGCCGTCGCCGCGATGCTTCCGTTCCTCGTGTTTCCTGCCGCCGGGGTGATGAACATCGCCGACACCATGCGGTTGTACGGCCAGCCGATCTTCTTCTGGATTCTCGGCACGGTGCTCATGGGGTACGCGATCGAGAAGCACGGCCTCGCATATCGCTTCGCCATCGCTTTTCTGGCGTTGCGCGGCGTCGGCGGCCGGATGCACCGGCTGACGTTCATTTACATGCTGAGCGTCGGCGCGATTTCAATGTTCGTCTCCGACGCGGCCACGGTGGCGATGACCATTCCGATCGGGATGTCGGTCGTACGCCACACCAGGACCATGTCCGACGCCACTCCCGCAGACACCAGCAATTTCTCCGCCTTCATCACGCTTGGAACGTTTTACGCATCGGTGGCCGGCGGCACGGCAACGATCATGGGTGTGCCGCACAACGCAATCGCGGTCGCCATCCTCGAGCAGGTCACGGGTCGGCGGCTCGGATTCTTCGAATGGATGATCGTTGGCATCCCGGTGTGTCTCGCGCTGCTCGTGGCGTTCTACGCACTTCTCTGGGTGCTCGTCCCACCCGAGATGCGGACGTTGCCTCGCGGTGAAACCTACCTTCAGGCCGAGCGCGCCGGGCTCGGACCCATGCGAGCGAATGAGCGCCGCGTTCTGGTCGTGTTTGTGATGATGGTGGCGCTGTTCACATTGCCGACCTTGCTCGATTTAGCGATCGGCAGTAATCACCCCGTTACGCTCTGGGCCGAGCGGGCGCTGCCAGTGTGGGTCGTGCCACCCGCGGTGCTGTTCCTGCTCTTCACAATCCGCTCGTCGGATGACGGGGCACCTGCGCACGCAGGCGGAGCCCTGCTGTCGTGGCGGGACGCGGAACAGCACGGCCCGTGGAACACCATGTTCCTCGTTGGCGGTGCGGTGGCGATGACCGACGCACTAACCCAGTTCGGCTTCGCGGATGCCGTCGGACGCATGGTCACTCATCTGGGCATCGGGCCCACGATGCTGCCCTACGTCGCCGCGGCCGTCGCGGGTATTGCGACCAACTTCATCTCGGGGACGGCACTCTTCGCAAGCATCTTTGTGCCCGCCGCCCAGCAGATCGGTTTCAATCCGGCCTCTATGGCGATTCTGCTCGGCCATGTTGGTGTGGGGCTGATCTTCCCGTGGGCGGGCGCCACCTCGGCGACCGCGTTTGCCGCCGGCAAGGTCGGTATAACAAGGATGATCTGGATCGGTCTCGCGGCGACAGTGATCCTCATCCTGCTCGTGGCGACGATTCATCTCATGATGGCGCCACTGGTGTAACGGGACTCACGATCCGGTAGAGCGCACGCTTCAGCGTGCGCGTGAACGGACTGCAGCGGCGAGGCGTGTCACACCCAGGCGCGATTGTCGACCGTATTCTCGTAGGTCGCACCCGGCACGGTCATGTTCCATTTGACGGTCCAGTTGTACGTGTCCTCGAACCGCTCGCGCGTATAAGGCTGCGGCGGCGCGTGCAGCAGGCGCCACGTCTGGAAATCCCTCGGGTCGAGCATGCCGCCAGTCTCTGCCACCAGGTAGTGAATGAACGGAGTCGGGTCCTCTTCAATCAGCTCCACCGCGCGCGCTTGCGCGCGGAACATGGCCGCCAGCGTCGCTCCGTCCACATCGTCGCTTGCCGCTTCGCTGCGTGTGGAATGCGACTCAATCAAGATGCGCTGACCGTCCCGCTGCGCCACGCTGATCCACGGCTCCATCAGCACTACCGCCGCGACCTCACGCTTGGACAGCGCCTCGAGGCGCTGCTTCATGGAGCCCGCGTTCGTGGTCCTGACGTGCTGCGGCTCGAGAAATCCCTCGAGCATCTTCAGCATCGTGAAGTGCGAGCCGTTGTTCGGCGTCACCGAGATCAACTTGTTCTTCAGCATCTCCGGCTCGTAGATCTGCGAGTTCTTCGCCACAACGATGGCGAACTTGGACATCGACGCGCCGAGCGCGACGATCTTGCGGCTGCGGCGTCCTTCAGTGTTCGCCTCCACCGCGCGCTTCATGATGCCCCACTCGCACATTCGATACTGGTCGATGCCGCCCTCGTTGTAGACGGAATCGAGCGGCCGGTCGAAGACGGACTCGAACTTGACCGCGTGCGTCGTCGTGACCTGCGCCATGCCCGGCGTGGTCACGAAATCGAGGTCGAGGCCTTCATCGACAAAGAAGCCTTTGTCGCGCGCGACCAGCACCGGCAGATCGTGAACGGCGTTCATGATGGCAACCTTGTGCTTCCGTCTGGTCACGCCCTGTACAGCGCTCACGGCCGCCCTCCGATCGGAATGGTTCAGAACTTATCATCGCGCAGACTCCAGCTCGCTGCGAGGAACGCGATCCAGCACCGCCTCACCCCATCGCCCAGGCTTAGCCACGACTCCTGTCCCTGTTCGGGGGCCGACCGCCGCGTTCGTTTGTCCGTGAGACAAGAGCCGCCTTCCGGAAGCGCCAGAACGAGAAGAAACGAGTCATCGCCGAGGAGTATGGCCTGGACGTGATCTTCGGGTCTTGTACGGGTACTCCTGAAATGCCGGATATGGCGTGCCCGGCGCCTCTGCCGAGCGACCAACATAGGCCTTGACCTCCGTTCCCCGGACGGGCATGCTCACCCCCAAATACTCGGCAGGGCGCCAATAATGTAGATATAGGGGAGGGCCACCATGGAATTCGGTCGAAGGATCAGTTGGATAGGGGTTGCGCTCGGGGTCGCCCTGGCGGTTGGAGTGCCGGCGGCGGCCGGCGCGCAGACTCCGCCGGGGGCATCCACCACCGAGCCCTACACGCCTGCGAAGGACGCGAAAGACCTTAAGGCTGTGCTCTTCAACTGGATGTGGCACATGGGCATGTTGAAGGGCCACGATGAACGCGACATGGTCGCGACGCTCGAATATCAGGGCACAGGCACAATCCAGGTGGATGGACAACCCTGCACGCTCACGAAATTCCGTGCGAGCACCAATTACCAGACATTCAGTCAACGGATTCAATACGCGTGCACCCGCGCGAACGGTCAGAAGTACTCCAACATCGAAGTCGTCAGTGGCCCGTACGCCTGGAACGAAGACGTGGTCGGCGCCGAGATCGGTCCACAAAAGGGAAAGGCGACTCCGGTGGCAGCAGCGGCGCAAGAGCGGTTGATCCGCATCTGGGGGAGCCCGCAGGGTGCGGCGAAGGCCGCGCTGGCAGGGACGATAGACACATGGTTGCTGGGCGCCAATCCCGGCACGCTGTTCGCGGACGGTGTCGCGAAGGTGCGCGAGACGTCTGTGTCGTGGGACTCTGGCAAGCCGGTCGTGACGTTCCCGATTCCGGGCGTCGCCGGGGCGACTGGTACAGCCACCCTCGATGCGAAGTACATGACTGAAAAGGTCGTGATTACTCAAGGCGCCACGAGCACCGAATTCACGTACACCGGCTACAAGGACTGGAACAACCCGCTGAATCAGATTGAGGTCTTCTACGCCGGCAAGATGGTCGAGCGGCGCAACGGCGCCGTCATCCGCGACCTGTCGACGAAAGAGACGGAGACGGGCAATGTGTATGTGGTGGCCCCAGTGCCGGCAAGCGTGCAAGCCGCGATCAAGCCGACCTGGCAGGTTCCCAAACCCGTGTGGGCGAAACCGGAGGTTGCCATCAACAAGTCAGCACCGACTCCGCGGCTGGGCAATCATCCTGACCTGACAGGCAATTGGGCCCATACAGACTGGATCGGGAATTACATGACCGGGGGCGGGCGTCGATGCGGCCCGACACAGGAGAAGGGCTGCAATCGCAGCGTCAACCAGACTGAAGACTTCGAGCTCTACTCGCCCTCGCGGTTCGGCCAACTGAATCGCCCGCTGTACAAGCCGGAGTATTGGGACAAAGTCATCGAGCTCGACCAGTGGACGAACAAGTACGATCCGGTCATGACCTGCCAACCCCTCGGCGTTCCGCGCCAGGGGCCACCCCGACGCATCTACCAAACGGACAATGACGTCACGTTCATCTATCTGGGCGGCGACGCGGGCGGCGGATACGGCGAGTACCGCATCATCCCGACCGATAACCGCAAGCGCGACGCGAATGCCGAGTTCGATATCACCTATCTGGGGAACTCGGTAGGACGCTGGGAAGGCGATACACTAATAATCGACTCTACGTCGTTCATCGATACGACCTGGCTGGGACGTGGGGGTCTCTTCCACTCCGACCAGATGCACGTCGTGGAGAAGTTCACGCGTCAGGGCGATGCCCTCTTGTACGATGTGACCGTCGAAGACCCTGAGGTGCTGGTGGAGCCGTGGGTGTTGCCGACACGGGTGGTACGCCGTAATACGAATCCGAACGCGGGCCTTCTGAGAGAGCGAGGCAACTGCGAGACGAGTTTCGAGACGGACGCGGCAGCTACGCAGATACGACACTGAGTCTCCCGGAACGCCTTGACGGCGTTCCTCGAGGGTCTCCCGGAACGCCTTGACGGCGTTCCTCGAGGTCTCCCGGAACGCCTTGACGGCGTTCCTCGAGGGTCTCCCGGAACGCCTTAACGGCGTTCCTCGAGGGTCTCCCGGAACGCCTTGACGGCGTTCCTCGAGGGTCTCCCGGAACGCCTTAACGGCGTTCCTCGAGGGTCTCCCGGAACGCCTTGACGG
>JBKPNV010000024.1:0-52910 GCA_046732795.1 Acidobacteriota bacterium | reverse complement strand
GGCATTGAGGAACAGCGCCCGCGTGCGCCGCGCCAGCACGTCTTCGACCGTGCGCGCCATTTCGTGACGCGTGGCCCAGACGACTTCCGCGCCCGTGTACGGCAGCTCCGAATGAAGTGGTACCGCCAATGACGGCGTCGTACGCATCAGATCCTGGATCTCGAGCGCATCCGAGCCGTACACGCTGAGTGCGCCAAATCGCGCGGCATTGGAATGAAAGCCGTGAATGTTGAGCGTCCGCGTGACACATGGCCGCTCTGGCAGTCGCGCGAAGTCCGCGGCCTGATCGACCGCGTGCTCCGCCATGTTGCGGTAGGTCGTCCACTTCCCGCCAGTCGTCGTCAGCAGGCCCGACGCATCGAAGTGAATCGTGTGATCTCTGGACAACGCCGCGGTCAACTTGCCGTCGCCGCTCTTGACGAGCGGCCGGATCCCGACGAACACGCTCAGGACATCGTCACGAGTCGGTGCCTTGAGCAGATACCGTCCCGCCGTTTCGAGAATGAATTCGATCTCCTCCGGCAGCGCCCGCGGCTCGAGCGCTGGTGTGGAGATCGGTGTGTCTGTCGTGCCGACCAGCGTGTGATCGTGCCAGGGGATAGCGAACATCACACGCCCGTCCGAGGTATGCGGGACCATGATTGCCGAGTCCGTCGGCAGGAACGAACGGTGAAACACGAGATGGATGCCCTGACTCGGGGCCATCAGTGAAGAGACGTCGGGCTCCGCCAGCCGACGAACCGAGTCGGAGAATGCGCCTGTCGCGTTGATGACAACCTGGGCGGTAATCGTCCATTGCTGCCCGGTCTCTTGATCGGTGACGACGACGCCATCGATGAAACCGTCGGGCCCCTTGGTGAGTTCGATCACGCGCGCGTAGTTCACGAGCGTCGCACCCTGATCGGCAGCGGTTCCCACGAGATTGATCAGCAGGCGGGTGTCGTCGAACTGGCCGTCGTAGTACACGACGCCGCCGCGGAGGCCGTCGGTCTTGATGGTAGGCAGACGCGCCAACGTCTCCTCGCGCGTGAGGATCTCGGACGAGCCGAACCCGTATTTGCCTGCCAGTGCGTTGTAGATCTTGAGGCCGAGTCCGTAGAACGGCGCCTCCCACCAGTCGTAGTTGGGGACGACGAAGGCCAGGTTGCTCACCAGATGCGGGGCGTTCTGTCGAAGCAGGCCGCGCTCCTTGAGCGCTTCCATCACCAGCGCGATGTTGCCCTGTTCGAGGTAGCGCACACCGCCGTGTACGAGCTTGGTGCTGCGGCTCGACGTGCCTTTGCCGAAGTCGTGCTGTTCGAGGAGCAAGACGTCGTAGCCGCGGCTTGCCGCGTCGACGGCGATGCCGACGCCCGTCGCGCCGCCACCGATCACGACGATGTCCCACGGCTCTTGTTTCTTGTCGAGCCTGGCGATCATCTCCGATCGACGCATCGGTTAGTGCTCCCTCTGGATCCAGCCCTTCGACCGGCCCAGCGCCTCGTGCCATTCCGCGCGCCGAGCCGCCGCGTGCGAAGGAGGCTGTGACGGCTCGAAACGCCGGTCGACATGCCAGTGATGCGCAAGCGTGTCAGTCGATTCCCAGAAGCCCACGGCCAGGCCCGCAAGGTACGCGGCACCGAGCGCGGTGGTCTCGGTTACTCGAGGCCGCACGACGGTGACGCCGAGCAGGTCGGCTTGAAATTGCAGCAGACCGTCGTTCGCGGCGGCGCCGCCGTCGACTCGCAATTCGGTCAGTTGAATTCCGGCGTCGTCTTTCACGGCGGACAGGAGATCGGCGACCTGGAACGCGATGCTCTCGACGGCGGCCCGCGCGATGTGCCCGGCCGTGGTCCCGCGCGTGATGCCTACGATGGTTCCCCGTGCATAAGGGTCCCAGTGCGGCGCGCCCAGGCCGGCAAACGCCGGCACGAGGTACACACCGCCGTTGTCCGGCACTGAGGTGGCCAGCGCTGCGACGTCAGACGACTTTGCGATGATGCCCAACCCGTCGCGAAGCCACTGGACTACGGCCCCGCCAATGAAGACGCTCCCTTCGAGCGCGTACATCGTCTTGCCGCCAATCTGCCAGGCGACAGTCGTGAGCAGCCGGTTGCGCGACACGGCCGGCCGCTCGCCGGTGTTCTGCAACAGGAAGCACCCGGTGCCGTACGTGTTCTTCGTCAGGCCCGGCGAGAGGCACATCTGACCGAACAGGGCGGCCTGCTGATCGCCGGCAATGCCGGCAATCGGCACTTCGCCCACGCCGAGGGTGGTGGACACGCGACCATAGATCGCGCTCGACGGGCGGACCTCGGGCAACATGCTGGCGGGCACGCGCAGCAGCTTCAGCAGGTCCTCATCCCATTTCAGGGTGTTGATGTTGAACAGCATCGTGCGCGATGCGTTGCTGACGTCAGTGATGTGCGTCGAGTCGCTCGAGAGCTGCCACACCAGCCAGCTGTCGACCGTCCCGAACGCCAGCTTGCCGGCGTCCGCCTTTTCACGGGCGCCGGGAACGTGGTCGAGAATCCACGCCACCTTGCTTCCCGAAAAATAGGCGTCGATCACGAGCCCGGTGCGCTCGCGAATGAAGCCTTCATGGCCGTCGCGTTTCAGCTGATCGCAGAACTCCGCGGTGCGCCGGTCCTGCCAGACGATGGCGTTGTAGATGGGAGCTCCAGTTTCGCGATCCCACACGATCGTCGTCTCACGCTGGTTGGTGATGCCGATGCCCGCGATGTCCCGCGGACGCAGGTGGGCCCTGCCGAGTGCCTCCGTCGCGACGGCGATCTGCGTGGCCCAGATCTCGTTCGGGTCGTGTTCGACCCATCCCGGTCGAGGGAAGATCTGCTGAAACTCCCGTTGCCCGACCGCGACGATGGCCGCGCTGTGATCGAAGACGATGGCGCGCGAGCTCGTCGTGCCCTGATCGAGCGCGAGGATGTACGGCATTATTCAGCCTCCGAAACACGCGACACGGGTGCGAGTGCCGAATTCTACTGGAGTCACTGCTGCCATGATCAACTACACCGCCGAAGCGTTCGGTACCGCCATGCTCATTCTGTTAGGTGATGGTGTGGTGGCCAACGTGCTGCTGGCGCGCTCGAAGGGCGAGAGCAGCGGATGGATCGTCATCACCTTCGGGTGGGGCGTCGCAGTGATGGTCGCGGTGTACGCCGTCGGACGCCTGAGCGGCGCGCATTTGAATCCGGCAGTGACGGTGGCGCTGGCCTCGATTGGCGCGTTTTCGTGGGCGGATGTTCCCGGTTACATCGGAGCGCAGATGATCGGTGCCTTCGTCGGCGCCGTGCTCGTGTGGGTGATGTATCTTCCGCATTGGCCGGTCACGCACGACGCGAACCTGAAACTCGCGGTGTTCTGCACGGGTCCCGCGATTCGCAACCCGGCGGCGAACTTCGTGGCGGAGACCATTGCGACTGCGGCGTTCGTCTTCGCGATCCTCGGCATTGGCGCGAACGCACAAACGCTCGTCAAGCCTGGCGACATCGATTTGTCCATCGTCTTCAGCAACGGACTGCAGCCGCTGCTTGTCGGAGGTCTGGTGCTCGGCGTCGGCCTGTCGCTCGGCGGCCCGACGGGGTACGCGATCAACCCGGCGAGAGACCTGGGACCTCGTATCGCCCATTTCGTGCTGCCGATTGACGGCAAGCGCGATTCAGATTGGGGCTACGCCTGGGTTCCGATCGTCGCGCCGATCGTCGGCGGCGTTATCGGCGCTCAACTCTTCAAAGCGGTCGGCTTCTAGCGCACTCTTGAAATCGATGTAGCGCGAGTCCTTAGCCCCTCGTTCTCGTCCTTGGTCCGTTCTGTGGTCCAGGGTCCTCTGGCCCTCGCGCCGCAGCGTCGACCAAGACGGAGACCCAAAGAACGGACCAGGCAGGGTCATTTCTTTCTGGCAGACCTCGTTTTCGCTTTCACTCGCTCCGGCAGTTTTTTCCTCCCTGTTTCCCGGTTCCACTCCTCGAAGGTGTCGGGCGAGATCTTCCCTTCAACGAGCAGTTGTGCGAATTTGCGCCGTTGCGCCTGACTCTTGAATGGCATCGCTGTAGCCCATCCCTGCAATCGGAGATACACGAATGATGCCGCTACGGGCTCTGGACGTCGGAGTAACGTTTACGAGTGGAGAGTTTCAAAGACGCGGTTCGCAGGCGGGACGCTGGGCGCGTGCGCGCGTTGCTCGCAGCACATCCGGAGCTGCGCAGCGACATCGACCGGCCGGATTTCGAGGCCGCCGCACCGGCGATCGTCTTCTCTCGGCAGGATCGGGCGATGGTCGACTTGCTGCTCGAATTTGGGGCGGATATCAACGTCCGCAGCCAGTTCTGGGGTCGCGCCGTGGGTGTGCTCGATGACAACACGCCTGAGATGCGCGCGTACTTGATCGGTCGCGGCGCCATACCTGAGATTGGCGACTTCATCGACGCGGTGCACGCGCGCGACGCGGCGAAGCTTCGAGAGTTGCTTGCGGCATCTCCGGCGCTGCGTACTCAGATCGATCGGCCGCTCTTCAGCTTCGGCGCCCAGGCCGTGGTGGTTGCGAAAAACGATCGTCCGGTTGTCGAGACGCTGCTCGAGTTCGGCGCGAATATCAACGTGAAGAGCGATTGGTGGGCGGGCGGCTTCGGCGTCCTCGACGACACGGATCCTGATCAGGCTGCCTGGTTGATTGAGCGCGGCGCTGTGATCGATATTCACGCGGCGGCGGGCCTGGGGATGACGCAGAAGGTGAGGGAGTGGATCGCCAGCGACCCGTCGCTCGTGCACGCGCCGGGGGGCGACGGAAAGCGGCCGCTGCACTGGGCCAGCACGCCAGAGATCATCGACATTCTGCTCGCACATGGCGCGGAGATCGATGCTCGCTGCATCGATCACCGGGCGACGGCGGCGCAATATCGGGTACGCGACACGGGGTTGTGCCGCCATCTCATTTCACGTGGCGCCGACGTCGACATCTTCATGGCCGCGGCACTTGGCGATGAGGCTCTCGTTGAACGAGCCTTGAGCGCCGATCCTCACTGCCTGGCGGCGCGCATCGGCCGGCCCGGATATGCGCCGGTACCTCCAGGTCACATCTACCAGTGGAGGCTCGAGGCCGCTTCTGTTCTGCTGGTCGCGGCCAGACATGGCGGCCGCAAGATCTACGATGTGCTTCTCACGCGCAGTCCCCTCAAGGAGCAGTTTCTCGCCGCATGCGAGCTTGCGGATGATGCGCACGCGGCGGCCGTGCTGGCCGAACGGCCGAACCTGGTCATGGAACTCACCGCCGACGATCGGGGACAAATTGCAGCGGCGGCGTTCGCGCACAATATCCCAGCGCTCGAGCTGATGTTGAAACTTGGCTTCGATGTGAACACGCGTGGCGGCGAAGGCTTTACGCCAGTGGGTCATGCCGCGCTGCGCGGCCACGTCGACACCGTCCGTCTTCTGATTGCACGCGGAGCCGATCTCGAGATCCGCAACCAGTACGGCGGGACCGCGCTCGAGGGTTGCCAATGGGGGTCGCTCAATTTTCGTGATCCCACCGGAGACTATGCCGCGTGTGCCGAGACACTCGTAAAGGCCGGGGCCAAACTCGCCTACCCTGGCTTCGGCAGTGACGCCGTGCAAGCGGTGTTGCGACGCTACGCGGCTTCCGGGTCCAAGGAAACGTGATCGCGGCTCAGAATCGGGTTTACGTTTTGCGAATGTCGTCGCGTTCAGGTGCAGTAAGACCTCTCTTTGGCTGACTTCAACAACGCCACACCACGGAACGAACCGAAGCCGAACGCCGTGCGTGGAATGGGCTTTGCTCCCGTGTGGGCGCGCCGATACGTACTCGGTGAATGTGCCGAGTGCGGTTTCGTGCACTTCTCTTCACGATGCAGACACCAGGGCGCCAGTTTCTATTGGACGGGAAAGGGTATACGTCCCGCACGCCGGACCAGCTCGATCCCCTCCTGGAGTTCGATCCTGAGGATTGCATTGTTGGTCGACGCGAACCGCCTGCCGTTGCCGTGCGCCCCTCGTCGACTTTGCCGTCTGCGTTTCAATCCGAAGCAGTGCGCCGTCCGCCGCGGAAGGTAGAGGATCGCCCCGCCGCACCATCGAAAGCCGGCAGATCCGTGTGGCTCGTCGTCACGGGAGCGACGTTCGGAAGTGTGGTGGTGGCCATGATCGTTGCGCAAATGAACCTTCCATTGCGGATGGCTTTGCAGAGTCCGGTCGTGCCTCCACCGCCCGCATCGGCGCTCGTTGCTACGGAGGCACCCGTCGAGACGCCGCCGGTCGCGACGCCTTTGGTGCCTGTTACTCCGGCCGGCGAGGAGAAACCGGGTGCACCGGCACCGGCCAAACCGCGGTCGCGGGTGGTTGATGCAGCTGTCGAGTCGCAGTCCACGGCGAGTCGCCCGGTTGCTCGTACCAGATTTTACGGGTCCTTGGCGATCGAGTCCGGGCCGCTGGGTGCGCGCGTGTTCATCAACGGCGAAGCAGCAGGTGTTACGCCGCTCGTGCTGACAGAGGTCCCGGTCGGCTCACGCGCCATCCGTCTCGAAGCTGACGATCACAACTCATGGTCATCGACCGTTCGCGTTGTCGCCGGTCAGGAGACGCGTGTCAGCGCCACGTTGGATCCAGCGAGGTAGGGCTCCTATCCTTCCTTGAGCTCTTCGGAGGAAGCAGTCGCAAACCGTCCGAATTTCACCCGGAATGTGTTTTCGTCCAGTCCGGCGGCCTTCGCCAGAGCACCTACCCACGCCGCATCCTCGAAGTCGCGCGGGCCAAGCCGCACCATGTATTCGCGCGCGACGTGATAGCTCTCCGTCGTGACGTCCACGGGACGCCGCCTGCCCGCGCCACTGCCATCGAGCACGTCGCTGAACGGAATCGGCGCGAACTCACCACCCTGGATCGTGACGAGCGCGCCCGATCCACCCTCGAGCAGATAAGTCACGGCGGCGTAGCCGAGATCGCGCGCGTACTCGGCGTCGAACGGAATCGGAGGCGCGCATCGCAGTTCATATCCGATTGTCTTGTCCACGATCGTGACCTTGATGCCGCGCTGTTCGAGACGCACCTGGACCTCGTTCTTGACCTTCCGTCCGAGATCGATCTCAGTGACTCGAATATTGCCCTGCGCGTCGCGGTCGACGTCCTGCAGTTCCGCCACTTCACGTGGACTGAAGCGTTCGACGAGCGCCTCGGAGAGCAGCGCGACGCCGTAAGATTTACCCATTGCCCGCCGCTTGATGATGCTCCCCTCGACGATGTCGGCGATGCCGGAGAGCGAAATCGGCGTTTCGGGAAATTCCTCGGGGATGATGGTGCACGTCGCGCTCACGGCCTTGCCGATGCCCAAGGTCAAATGTCCGGTGGGCCTTCCCATCGTGACGCCCAGGTACCAGCGGCCGGTCGTCTTCGCGTCCTCCATGAGACTCTTGACAATGCCAACGCCCACGTGGCGCGCGGTCTCGTAGCCAAGTGTTGCAAGCGGCAGCGGCAGCCACAGATCGTTGTCGATGCTCTTGGGCACCTGTACGACTTTCACCCCACCGCGTCGCTCGAGTGCGACCGCGCTGCGAACCATGTCGTCACCCCCGATGCACACCAGGGCGTCGATCTTGAGCTTGGCCAGCGCCGCAACCGTGTTCTCCAGGCTCTCGGGGTCACGGGTCACGTCACGCCGCGAGGCGCCGAGGAAGACACCGCCATCGAGGTGGACCCGCGAGACCTCGTCGATCGTCAACTCGTGCTGCTCATCCGTGTAGCGTTGGGCGAGCCAGTCGAAGCCGTCGTGGAAGCCGATGGGCACCCACCCCACCTTGATCGCTTCGATAGCGACGGCACTGATGACGCCGTTGGTCCCAGGTGCGGGTCCGCCGCCAATGACGACGCCGATACGCTTGATGGGCATGGGGTTGAGCTCAGCTTAATGGTTCTTACGAGGATTGTTGATTTGTGATTGTTGATTCGCGAATCGTTGGTGATTGTTGAACGTTGATCGTTGATTCATCGGACGACTCGGCGGATCAACGATCAACAATCTCCAATCCGACAACCATCAACATCAAAGATCAAGTCATCGATGGTCATTGCTGTCAGCGGCGAGGTACTCGAAGCGCTGACGGAACGCGCCGGGGGTCAGGTGCGCCGCATCAGCGAGTCGATCGACCCAGGCCGCGTGCGCAAAGTCATCGGCCTCGAGGCGAATCATGTACGCGCGGGCGACCCGGAACCCTTCGCTGTTCACGTTCACGAGGCGCACCTTCGTCTTGCCCGTCGCCGGCTCGACGAGATCGTCGAACGGAATGGGAACGAGCCGGCCACCCTGCACGCTGATCATCGCGTTGCCACCGCCGGCAACCAGGAAGCGCACCGCGGCATGTCCGAGGTCACGGCAGTATTCGGCATCGAAGGGGATCGGATCGGCGCAGCGAAGCTCGTAGCCGACATTCTTGTCGGTGATCGTCACGCGAAGACCGCGCTCGCTGAGGCGGCCCTGCAACTCGGCCTTGACCTTCCGCGCCAGGTCGACTTCCGCGAATCGCACGTGCCCGTGCTCGTCGCGCTCGATATCTTCCAGTTCGACAAGTTCTGCCGGGTCGAGCTTGTCGATGAGACCTTCGGCCAGGACGGCGACACCGAAGTGGCGGCCCATCGCGCGGCGCTTGATAATCGCGCCCTCGACGATGTCGCAGATCGTCGCGAAGGGGACGTAGCGAGAGGGATATTCCTCGGCAACGACGGTCAGCGTGGCGCCGGCGGCCTTGCCGATGCCGAGCGCAAGATGTCCCGCCTTGCGGCCCATCGCCACAACGACGTACCAGCGGCGCGTGGACCTGGCGTCTTCCATGAGATTGCGGACGAGCTCCACGCCGATGTGCCGCGCAGTCTGGAACCCGAACGTGGGCACATGCGGTGGCAACGGCAGATCGTTGTCGATCGTCTTGGGCACGTGCACGCTGCGGATCGCACCGGCCGATCGCTCGCTGATGTAGCGCGAGGAGAGCGCCGTGTCATCACCGCCGATCGTCACGAGATCGGTGACTGCCGCGCCGCGCAGCGTGTCGATCACGGCGCGGGTGGCCTCTGGAGACTTGGTCGGGTTCTCGCGTGATGTCCCCAGGATCGATCCGCCAATCAAGTGCACGCGTGAGACGTCGTCAATCGTGAGCGGCTGCAGCGCGGTTGGATCGCGGCGCACGAGGCGTTTGAAACCGTCGCGAATACCAATGACCTCGAAACCCTGGTTGACTGCCTGGATCGTCGCGGCGGATATGACCGCATTGATGCCGGGAGCGGGCCCGCCGCCGACGAGGATCGCGAGCCGCTTCGATGAGCCCATGACTCTCGATTCTGTTTGGCGCGTTCCCTGGTGTCAAACAGCTCCCAACTGCCAACTCCCAACTGTGCCTCACCAATCGGGTCGATGATGCGATCAGGCGTCCGTGCGTCCTTCGCGGTTTGAAGTCGGACCCGGTAAACGGATACCGCCCAATCCCCAAGGTCTTTGATAGCAAGTCTGCGGTGACCACGAAGCATGGAGCCACCAAGATCTCTCGGCCGAGTAGAGGAGTAAGATCAGCCGCCGTCAATGACATTGCGTGGGTAGGTCCGGGTGAAGGCGGACCGATGGCGGGGCGGGAGATGAAGCGATGAAACATCTTCGATGGACCTCGATGGTTCTGGCGACATGCCTGTGTCTGAGCGGCGCTGCAGGCGCGCAAACCGAGAATGGCGAGTGGCGAAGCCACAGCGGGGACGCGGGCAGCACGAAATACGCACCGCTCGATCAGATCAATCGCGCCAACGTGAAGAATCTCCGGATCGCGTGGCGGCGCCCCGCCGTCGATCCGCTGCTCAGCGGAAAAGATCCGAAGCTGCAAGTGCAGAACAACTTCCGTGCGACGCCGGTGATGATCGGCGGGGTGCTGTATTCGCCGAACGGCGTCGGCCTCGTCGAGGCGTTCGATCCGGGCACGGGCAAGACGATCTGGATTCAGGAGCCCGGAGCCGGTCCGGACGCTTTGCGCGGCACCAGCACCCGCGGTGTCGCCTTTTGGCGCGACGCGAGCGACGAACGGATTTTCGTGCAGCGCGGCGAGAGCCTGATCGCGTTGAACGCAAAGACCGGACAGCCGTATTCGACGTTCGGCACCGCCGGCGCCGTCAATCTGCATCTGGGTTCAGACAAGGACCCGTACTCGTGGAGTGGCGCGCCACGCGTGTGCCGGGACGTCGTCATCGTTGGCGCGTCGATGAGCGACTCGCCGCCGCGCAAGGAGGGAACCCCGGGCGACGTGAGGGGCTACGACGTTCGCACCGGGCAACTGCGCTGGACGTTTCATGTCGTCCCGCGCGGCGGAGAGTTCGGCGTCGATACATGGAAGGACAACTCGTGGCAGTACACGGGACATGCCAACCTCTGGTCGCTCATCAGCGTCGATGAGCAGCTCGGGTACGCGTACCTGCCGCTCACCAGTCCGACGAGCGACATGTACGGCGGCCATCGTCCCGGCGACAATCTGTTCTCGGACACGCTGATCGCCGTCGAGTGCCAGACGGGAAAGCGCGTGTGGCATTACCAGCTCGTACGTCACGATCTGTGGGACTACGACCTGCCGGCGGCGCCGATTCTCGCCGACATCACCGTCGACGGCCGGCGCATCCGGTCCGTGGTGCAGTTGACGAAACAGGCGTTTGCCTTCGTCTTCGATCGCGCCACGGGTCAGCCCGTGTGGCCGATCGAAGATCGGCCCGTGCCACAGTCGAAGACGCCCGGTGAGCAGACAGCGGCGACCCAGCCCTTCCCGACGAAGCCACCGGCGTTCGACCGACAAGGCGTTACCGTCGACGATCTCATCGACTTCACGCCGGAACTGCGTGCCGCCGCGCTCGATATCGTCAAGCACTACGTCATCGGCCCGTTGTTCACGCCACCCTCGATCAAGGGACCTGGGCCGAACGACACCAAAGGCACGATTCAGCTGCCAGGTTCGGTCGGCGGCGCCGATTGGCAGGGCGGCGCCTTCGATCCCGACACTGGTTTCTTGTACGTGCAGTCAATCACCGGTCCGTTCGTGGCCGACATCATTCCAGGTGATGCGGCAAAGACGAATCTGACGTTCACTCGCGGCACGCGCGAGTACCCACCGGCGCCAATGGGCCTTCCGCTACTCAAGCCGCCGTACGGCCGCATCACAGCAATCGATCTCAACAAGGGAACGATCGCGTGGATGGTCGCGAACGGTGATGGTCCGCGCGACCACCCGCTACTCAAGCCGCTCAAGTTGCCGCCGCTCGGAAACCCGGGTCGCAGCTCTCCGCTGGCGACGAAGACCCTGCTGTTCGTGGGCGAAGGCGATCCGATCATGGCGGCGCCGGAGCGCACACCAAAGAGCATGCCGCTTTCATTGGCTCCTGGTGCTGGTGGACGTGAGTTTCGCGCTTATGACAAGGCGACCGGGCAAGTGCTGTGGGAAACCGAGCTGCCCGCCGGCACCACGGGGGCGCCGATGACCTACATGTTCCGCGGCAAGCAGTACATCGTTGTTGCGATTGGATCTCGCGAGCACGCCGCGGAATATGTGGCGCTGAGCCTGCCGTGAGCAGAGAGTAAACGGGGACTTCGGAACAAACGGCAAACCGCGGAGACGCGGAGAATGGAACGGGAGTGCCACGCCAGGCCGCGTGCTGCGCGGCGTGGAACGGGCGCCGCCCCTTTCACAAGCCAAGAGTTGGCAATGTTGGCCGGTGACGAGTGAAATCGCCCAGGACTACGGTCGCGCGTAGAGGTCGATGATGCGCTCGATCGCGCGGCGGCACACGCGGCAGAATCCGACCGGGTCGCGGGTGAACATGATGCAGTCCGCCTCGGGCCGGTACAACCCTTTGGCCTCGTACGATGCGCCTTCGAAGGCGCCGACCTTCCCGGCGAACTTCATTCCGCCGAGCAGTTTCGTCGACCACGACTCTTCTTCGCGGAATAGCTTGTCGATCTCCGACTGCGGCGCATTGGACGCAAGCAGCTTCCGTCTGCGTGCCTGCGAGTCGCGGCTCTGTTTCTCGTACGACTCCTTTTCCCACGGCGTGGGCAGCGGCGTGCCTGATTCGACGAGGTCGCGCCATTTCAGGCGAGAGGGATCGTGCATTGCGGTTGCGTTTGGCTCCCACGGCTCGACGTGTTCGGCGGCGCCGGTCTCGTACGCGACGTCAGACGTGTAGTACTCGTCTGCCAGTCCCGCGAAATGGTGACCGAACTCGTGCACGAATACGTACTCGGCGTAGGCGTGATCGACCGAAGCCGTGGCTTGAAAGTTGAAGATGCCGCCTCCACCGTACTGCTCTTCGTTCACCAGCACTTCGATGAATTCATAGGGCGCCGAGGACGCGATGTTGCGCAGCGTGCGATCGTCGTAGGTGAGCACGTAGCGCTCGCTGTCGAAGATGTTGAACTCGACCGACAGTGGCGTCCGCCGGAACGATTGCGCCCGCGCGCGGTTGACGCCTGAGCGCGGGGAGGGAAGATCGAGCGCCCGCACGTTGAAATCGGCGCGCCGCGACTTGAACGGGTCGTATTCGAACAGGCGAGTCACGAGGCGGTTGACGTCGGCATGGAACTTGTCGATCTGATCGGCGGCGTAGCCCTCACTGAGGACCAGAAGATCCACCTTCGTCGACGCCGGACCGTTTTCGAAGACAGTCCAGAGCTTCCCTGCTGACGGCAGGTCGGCTGGATTCACGAAGCGCGAGGCAGGATCGACGACGGTTGACCAGATCTCGCGGAAGCTGTTCCCGGCATCGCGCTTCTTCAGCACGACTTGTACGGGCTGCTTCGGCCACGGAAATCGCAGCGACTCCGGAAACGTACGGTGCAGCGTCTTGTATTCCGCCGTCGTTTCCCACTCGCCGTAGATCGACGCGAAGCCGCGCGAGTAGATCACGAGGTTCGAACCGCGATCGATCACCTCGAACAGATACTTGCCGAGATTGGTGTCATCCACCAGGCGCGTGCGGCTGCCCGGCCACGGGCCGTCGGACACGACCCGATCGAGCGCGACAATCTCCTGTCCCAGGCCACCGGAGTGAAAGTAATCGACCCGCATGGTCTTGTCGCTGAAATAGCCGTCGAAACCAGCCAAGGGCTGAGCGGCTGACAAGCCCCCAGGGCCCATGGCTGGTTGCCACGATCTCGTGGGACGCGCCGCGCGCCCCGCACCGCCATGCGAGTCACAACCAGTGCAGCATTCAAGCAGCGAGCCGCATAGCGGTTCCGCCGCGTGCTGTTGCGCGGTGCCGCCGTTCGACATCGTCGCCAACGCGACGACAGCGCTGACGAAGGCGCGCGCGTGCGCGAATCTGATCGACATGTCGCAGTGTGGTGGACTATCTCACGTAGGGCAGGAGCGTTTGTGTCGCGTTCGCGGGCGAAGGCGATCGCGCCACGTTCATCACCATGGCGAGGAACGTGTAGTACCCCTGGAGGCTGGCGGCTTCGACGACGCCCGCTTCGCCGAACTTGCCGAGTGCCCGCGCATAGGTTCCATCGCTGACGGCCTTGTTCTGGAGGAGCTCGACGCAGAAATCGTGAAGGATCGCCTCGTCCTCCCCCATGTGCTCGGGCCGCCGTCCTTCCGCGACCGCCGCGATGACGTCGGCGCTCAGACCGGCTTTCACGGCGAGCGTGTAATGCGCGTTGAATTCGAAGCTGTTCGTCAGGTGCCGGGCCGCAATCAGGATCGCCATCTCGGTGAGCTTCGGGCTGAGCGCGCTGTTCTGCTGATTGTGGAGGCGGAGTTGCAACGATGGCACCACGAGATCGGGAACGCGCAGGAGGACGGTCCACGGTGGGCCGGTGAGATCGGTATTGCGAAGAGCCTTATAGTCGGCGACTGCTTTCTTCTGCGCATCAGTCATCTTCTCCGCCGGAACCGGCGGCATGCGATCCTGGGCTTGTGCGTGACCGGCGAATACGGCCATGAATGCGAGCAGGATAATCGGCTTCATGTGGCTCTCCTCGTCGTCGAGGTAACGGAGATGGCGGAGGACATGGCTGACCACCGGCCTCGGCCGGCCGACGAATAGAGCGTCACCGCAACTCACAAGCCTTACGCGATCGACTGCAGGCTCGTGATGCGACGATGCTATATCCAAGCCGCGCGAAGCGCGCCACCGGCATGGCGGCGCCGTTGGTGCTCCCGCGTCTTCGTTGCTCCGGTGATCCGTTTCCCCGTATCCCTCGCGAGATCAATTCAACGCGAACACGAACAGGTAGCTTGAATTCTCCAGCTTGTCCCAGTTCACGGGATGCAGGTGACGGCCGCCGGCCTGCACGGCGAGGTACTGCTTCGGCCCGATTGCGTACGTGACCGGCGCGCCCTTGAGCGGCGTGCCGACGTTGAAGCGCCACAGCTCCTCGAGCGTCTCGTCGTTGTAGGCCACGACCCAGCCATCCTGCAGCGCGGTGAACACCACACCGCCGGCCGTCGCCAGCGCGCCGGATCGAATCTCGATTTCCGTGATTGCCTTCGCCAGCACCTTGTGATTCACCGCGTCGAACGCGGTCAGCGAGCCGTAGTACAAGTCGCTGCTGTACTGCCGCTGCTGGCTGTTCTTGTTGTCCATGCCCCCATCCTTCGACAACACGCCAACAGCGGCGCCGTTCTGCGAGAAGCAGCCCTCGGTCCCCACGCCATACGCGATCTTCTTCACCGGGTTGTAGGCCATCGGCTGATGCGCGACACCGCCGTGCCAGGTCGGGCAGGTGCGCTTCTTGGGATCGCCGCGCAGCGCGCGCGCTTCCGGGTTGTAGACCTGCACGTCGAGTTTCGGGTTGTAGTCGACGGGTTTGCCGGTTTCCTGATCGATGCCCTTGGTCCAGTTGAGATCGTTCACGTACTTCTCGGCAGCGATGAACCGGCCGTTGGTGCGGTCCACCGTATAGAAGAAGCCGTTGCGCGCGTAATGGCCCACGACCTTCCGCGCCCGTCCGCCCAGCGTCGTGTCGTAGAGCATGAACACGCCGGCCTCGTCGTAATCCCACGAGTCGCTCGGCGTGTACTGGAAGTACCACGCCATCTTGCCGGTGGCCACGTTCAGCGCGACGACAGAGTTGGTGTAGAGATTGTCGCCGGGACGGAACTGCGGATCGTAAATGGGGACGGGATTGCCGGTACCGAAGATGTACAGGTTCTGTGCCGCATCGTACGAGCCGGTCTGCCAGACGCCGCCTCCGCCGGTTTTCCACGCGTTGTGATCGTCTTTCCACGTCTCGCTGCCGGGCTCGCCCGGCTTGGGCACGGTGTACCAGCGCCACAGCTCGTTGCCGGTGTTCACGTCGAGCGCGGCAACCCAGCCGCGTGTGCCAGCGTCGCCGGCGCCGTTCTGGATGAGCACCTTGCCATCGGCGACGAGCGGTGCGGCCGAGAGCCGCTCCTGGCCGCCGAACTCGTTCTTCACGGCGATCTTCTTGTCCCAGACGATCTCGCCGTTCTCGCGGTTGATGGCGATGACGCGGCCGTCGGGCAGGTTGGCCAGCACCTTGTCTTCCCACAGCGCGATGCCGCGCGTCCGCGAAGCGTTGCCCTCATGCGGCACGCCGGGGTCTGCGACCCAGACGAACTTGCCACGATTCGGGTCGCGAGCGTCGATCTTGTAGATCGTGCCCCAGCCGTCGCTCGTGTACATGAAACCGTTGTCGATGAGCGGATTGATCTCGTTCTCGGGACCGTTCTGCCCGACGTCCTGCATCCCGCCGAGCGCCATCGCCCACACCATGCGCAGGTTCTTGACGTTGTCGCGGTTGATCTGCGTGAGCCTCGAGTAGCGCAGCGAGCCGTAGTCGCCGTTCATCAGCAGCCAGTTCTGCGGCTCTTTGTCCGAATTGATCAGCCGGTCCTTGTTGACCGTGAGCGAGTACTGGCCGGACAGCGTGATGGCGGACGCGACAAGTACGACAAGGCAGGTTGACGTCGTCAGCTTCCGTGAGTGATGGCGCATCTGTTTACTCCACGAACTCGCTTGTGCCGCTGATTTCGCCAACGCTGTCCTGAGTGAGACAGGCCATGATGTCAGCGTGACTTTGGCCCGGAGTCCCCCAGGCACAGGCGAGCGGCAGTGTAGTTCGGTCCGGCAATACTACAACTCCCAACTTCCAACTCCCAACTACTATGGGCGGGGTCGCGGGCCCCTCTATTTCACCGGCTTGGTAGCAGTGATAAGGATATGAAGGGCGTCGGCATCCGCGCTGAGCTCGGTGGCTCCGGGGGGAAAGGCATTCTTTTTCAGGATGAAGGCGATGATGTCGGAGTAGGCCTGGGCAGGCAAGCTTCCCGGGCGTTCCGGCGGCATCAGCTTCTGGATTTTCGCGGCCAACTCGCCAACCTCCATGTCGCCCCAGAGAAACGTGAAGCTCTCGCCGACGAGGCTGGGCGCGGTGTTGTCGCCGCGGAGGTCGTCGCGGTGGCAAGCGACACAGGCTTGTTGATACGCCATACCACCACGTTCGGCCTGCGCATCGGTGTACACCCCGTCCCACACCGTTCGTTGCTGTGCCGCCGCAGATATCAGGCAACTCGCGACCAGCAATAGGCAGCAGGCGAAGTGGCGCTCTCTCATTGTTGATTTCACGATCTTTGATTGTTGAATCGTTATCGATTGGTGATTTCCGATTATTGAATGGTGCCGCGCGCCTTCTCAATCAACGATCGACAATCTCCAATCACCAACGAATGAACGATCAAAAATCCCGGAATCAACAATGGTCCGCTATCACTGGGTCGATCGCGCACCGGACGTCGCGCCGCCTGGCAGGGCGAACACGAGGACCGAGTTGCCGCTGTTGGGGCGGCGAATCTCCGGCGCGAGCTCCGGCGTCAACAGCGTCGACCAGCTCCCGCCGCCAATGCCCGCGGGCACAGCGATGTACTGTTTGCCTTTCGCGAGATAGCTCACCGGGAATCCCTGTGCCGAGGTCGGCAGCCTGGATTGCCACAGGATCTTTCCGCTGGACGCGTCGAAGGCATAGACGTGCCGATCCCAGTCACCCGCGAAGACGACGCCACCGGCCGTTGTGAGCGCAGCCGTGTTGATTGGAGACGGCGTGCGGTACCGCCACAGTGTCTTGCCCGATTTGATATCGAGCGCCTGGAACTCACCGAGGCTCCCGTCCGATGCCGGGTGCTTGTAGTCACGGCGACGGACCGGACCGGTGCCGCCCCCGCCGACACGTTTCTCAGTGGGGCCAAACGTCGCTTTCTCGCAGCTCAGACTGAGCGGCAGATACATCGCATTGGTTTGCGGACTGAATGCCATCGCTCGCCAGCTCTTGAACCCGGCGGTGCTGGGACACCAATCGACTTCCTTGCCGACCTCGGGGACTTTGCCCGCCCGATACGTCACCTTGCCGGTCGGGGCGTCGACATCGACGAGGGTCTGATAGCCAAGATCGGTCGCGCGGATGAACGCGCCGCTCTCGCGATCGAGCTGCCACAGGATGCCAAGCTTGCCCATTTTGAAGAGCGACTTGCGTCCACCGATGTCGACGAGCACGTTTTCGAACACTTCGTCCATGTCGTGCGACTCGCCAGGCAGGTGTTGATAGAACCACTTCATCTTTCCAGTGTCTGGATCGAGCGCCAGCGTGGAATTCGTGTAAAGCGCTGCGCCGTCGGTACCGCGAACGGCCCGTGCCCACGGCTTGGCTTGCGCCGTTCCCCAGTACACGAGATTCGTCGCTGCATCGTAGCTGCCCGTGACCCACGCATCGCTGCCAGCGCGGAAGGCGAGTGGCAGATCTCCCCAGGTGTCCCCGCCAGGTTCGCCCGGTCGCGCGATCGTCGACGTTCGCCACAGCTCCTTGCCTGTCGCCGCATCATGCCCGCTGATGAAGCAAACATCGTCTTTGTAGCGGCTGCAGCCGGTGATCCCCGCGATGACCTTGCCGCGAACGACAATCGGGCCGGCCGTGTATTCGTATCCGAGCTTGTCGTCGGCGGTCTTGACGTCCCAGACGACTTTCCCGGTTCGCGCGTTCAACGCGACGATGTGCGCGTCGTTGGTCGTGCCGAAGATCTTGTCGTCGAAGATGGCGAGCGTTTTCTGGATCCCGCGTCCGAGGTCGCCCCCTCCGCTCGCGGGTCGCTGCGCGAGGCGAGGGATGTCGGTCTGTTCGCCTCCACCCCGTCCTGATGGCGCGGCCGCCGGTGCCGCGCCCGGGCGGTATTCCCAGATCAGATCGCCTGTCGCTGCGTCGAGCGCCTGGATGACGCCGCGCGGATTCGGCAGATACATGACGCCGTCGTAGACCAGCGGAGCAGCCTCCTGGGCGCCAGTGTCGTCCATTGACCACGACCACGCGAGCTGCAACTGCTGGACATTCTGCTTGTTGATCTGTTCGAGCGGGCTGTAGCCCCACGCGTTGTCGGTGCGTCGCCAGTTCAACCAGTCGCCAGGCGCGGGATTGCGGAGCATTGCCTCCGTCACTGGCCGGAACTCCTTCACCTGCGCGGTCAGTAGCAGACTGCTTCCAAGCAAGGCACTCGAGATCGCCAATCCCAGTCTTATGGACATACGCTTCTCCGCATGCAGACGTCACACGGAGACACCGTGGCAGTGAGGATAATTCTTGTTTCTCTCTGTGCCTCGGTGTCTCCGTGTGTCGTGTGTTCCATTCAACAGGCCCCGGGCGCAAATGAATTGGCGTGATGGAGTCGGGAGTTGCGCTAGTTCCCGAGCAACGGGTCCGTGTTGTCCTCGCCGCCGCCAGCTCCTCCCGTCGAGTTGTCTCGTGTGGCCGGGTCCGGCCCCTTCCCCTGAGCGAATGCGCGCTCTTCGGCTCGCGAGTTGATCAGCATCCCCCCGAGACCGAAGTTGCCTTCATGACAGCGCGGCTCGTAGTAGATCCGGTTGGCTCGCGCATCCTGCACTTTGAGCTCCTGTCTCACCGTCCACGGCTGCGTCCACGTCGTTGAATCGTCGATGGTGACGGCGTACTCGAGTGTGGTGGCATCGATCCGCGTCCAGCGTTCCACGAGGTGCAGGCGCTCGCGCGCTCCGCGAAAGTCCGTCTTCGGACTGAAATTGGTCACGTCGACCACCAGCGTCTTCCCCTCCCAATGACCACGCGAGTCGCCGAAGCGCTGCCGCACGATCGCGGGAAGATGCGGGTTTCCGTTCACGGGGACGATGCGCTGCCATCCCTGTCCCTGGCCCGTGTCGTAGAAGATCGCCACCGATGTCGGAGACTGGACGATGCGGCGGTACCCGCTGAAGTCTGGCAACAACGCGCCGATGCATCGCTCGGCGAGACTCCTGTCTTCTGGCCCGTCGCTGCGATTGATTCTGTCCGTGCTGTAGATTGGAGGCACCTCGGCTCTTCTCGGCGACGGCGGTCCGTACTTGCCCCCGCGACAGGACGGCTCCTGCTTCTTGCACGTCTCCGTCGCCTGCATGAGCGCGAGCTGATACTCCCGGTAGGCGTCGAGGCGCGTGCGTACTTCGGATGTATAGCCAGGAATGCGTCCGTTTTTCGGCTCGACGACCAACGAGGTGCGCCGACCGGTCGGCTTGACCGATTCGAATACCGCGTTGTACGCGCCAGAGACATCGCGCTCGCTCCCCTGGGGCTCGCGGTGATCGCGACGAAGAATCGCGGATCGCTCCTTGTCCAATGCGGCGACTTCTTCTTCCGTCAGGAACTCTCGGTCTGCGAATCGGGCTGGCCGCTGCAGCGGCGTGTCGTAGGTGTCGGTCCAGATACCCTGGAGATCCGGATCTCCCCACGGAGTTGCCGTGCCCGGTGCCGACTGACCCAATCCGAGCAACAGAGATGCGACGACAATTGCCGACGTCAGTCCGAGTAGCGCAAGGGAGCGCTTCATTTCGTGCCTCTCGAGGTGGGCAACAACGGCACCTGCCCGGCAGGGAGCCGCTGATCGAAAGCCGCCAGCATCACCGCGTCCGCTGACTGCTGGGCCATCAGGGCGACGACATCCACCAGGTCACGCTCGCCGAAGATCTTCAGCGCCGTCGCGTACGTCTGCGTGCTGACGTTGTGCGCAGCAAAGAGCTCACGACCGAACTGGATCAGTGCTGCGTCCTGTTCCGCGACTCCGTTCAGTGGCCGGCGATGGCGCACGACGTCGACGAGCGCGGGCTCCAGGCCGTCTTTGACGGCGCCGGGCTCATTCATGGTCCAGTTGTACTGCGAGTCGTGCTCGCGCGCGGCGACGAGGATCGCGAGCGCCATCAGACGTCTCCCTTTGCTCGCCGCGAGTGAGGCCAGGCCGGCGCCATGACGCGCGATATGGTTCGGCCCGGTGCCTTCTGGAGCCAGCCCGCGGGCATATAGATTGGCTTGCGCCGGCTGGTTCGCGCTTCGGATCAACGGCAGGCGGCTTCTCGAATCAGCGTGAATGTCATTCGGCGGTGTGAACGGCAACGGAAGGAACTGCTTCCACCCCGGCGGCATTTGCTGGTTGAAGGCCGTCAGCCGCGCCGCTGTTGCCGTATATGTCGACATCAGATCGACGATGTCGACGAGGTTGCCGCGCCCGAGCGCGGTCTGCGCGCGCGAGTACGTGGTCGGGCTCAGCGCGTGAGTTCCGGCGAGCTCGCGTCCCACCTGAATGATTGCCGCTTCCTTGTCGGGAATGTCCTTGATCGGCCGGCGATGCCGGACGATGTCGATAATCGCCGGGTCGAGGCCGACGGCAACGGCCTCCATTTCATGGAGCGACCACTCGTACGGCTGATCGTGCTCGCGCGCGGTCGTCAGGATCGCGAGCTCCGTCACATGACGTCCGAGCGGAGAGGCCCAGCGAACGTTGTTCCCCGAGGCATGCAGCCGGATCGCCGCCAGTGCCTGGACGCCTGGCTTCATCGGCGGCAGTCGATTGCGGGAATCTGGATGGATATCCGCGGGAAGGGTTCCCTCTGCGCTCTCGGCTGTTGCCTGCGGCGCCACGCCGGCAACCGGGTTCCGGGCCGCCAGCACGAGGACAGTACACGCGAGCACGATCGTCCTGGGGGGTGCGCGCATCACGTCCTCCTTTAACCGCCACCCTTATACACCCGAATCAAAGTTGAAAGTTGAAAGTTGAAAGTTCGAAGTCCAAAGTTCAAGCGACCAACTAGGCGTAGAATCTGCTCGCAGCAGCGCGCGTCGGACGGGCCGTTCCCGGGAGATTCGAGATGAGGAATCGACTGATCGGCGTGGTCGTCGTCGTCGGACTCGTTGTTGTCGTGGCCGGATTGCTGAGGCAAACGCAGGCGTCGGCCGACGGCATGACCGCGTGGGGGGATCCCGATCTGCAGGGCATCTGGACCGACCCCTATCAAACTCCGCTTCAGCGTCCTTCGCAGTTTGCCAACAAAGAGTTCTTCACCGACGAGGAGCGCACGAAGCTCGACGAGCAGCGCGCCGGCATCCCGCGACGCGACCAGCGCGTCGAGCGCGGCAGCGAACGGGACGTGGCGGGGGCGTACAACGCCGTCTTCCAGTCGGTGAGACCCACGGGAAAACGCACGTCGCTCGTCGTCGACCCGCCAGACGGGCGAATGCCCGCCTTGACACCAGAGGCAGAACAGCGCAACGAAGCAGAACGGCAGTATCGCCTCGCGCTGCTGCAGGCGACGGAGACGTGCAAGAACAAGGACGCTGCGTGCGCTGGCGGCAAGTTCGGGCCGCCATCGCCGCGCCGGGCCGAGATGCCGCCGTTCTACAACATCGGGCGCACGAACCGGAACGACGGCCCCGAGGACCGCAGCATGACCGAGCGCTGCATGGGCGCGGTGCTGCCCGACTTCGGAGGTTATCGCCGCATCGTGCAATCACCCGGAACGGTGGCGATCTTCTACGACACGGGACAGGGACAGGGATGGCAGCGCGTCATTCCGATCGGTCTCGGCCCGCATCTTCCTCCGTCGATCCGGCAGCGATTCGGCGACTCGCGCGGTCATTGGGAAGGCAACACGCTCGTCGTCGACGTCACGAATTTCTCGCCGAAATTCGGTTTCCAGGCTGCCCGTGAAGGCGTGCACCTGGTCGAGCGCTTCACGCGAGTCGACGCGAAGACGATCGAGTACGCCGTGACGATCGAGGACGCGACGACGTGGACGAAACCCTGGACGGTGAAGCAGGAGCTCGTGCGACAGGACGAGCAGGCCAATCGCATCTACTACGAGCCGCGGTGTCACGAGGGGAACTACGGGTTGCCCACGATGCTGCTGGGGACCCGCGTCGAGGAGCGTGCGTTTGCGCGGGGCCAGGGACCCGATCCTGCCACAAAAGACACGGCCACTGATTTCGGGAACGAAGGCGGCATTGATGCGTTGACGGGAGCAGCAGGGGCGATCTTCTGAAGCCGCTTATACCGGTACTCACTTGGGTCAACCATGATTACGACACACCGAGGCACCGAGGCACAGAGAACCCTGAAGTATCTCTCGGTGTCTCTGTGCCTCTGTGTGTCGTAGGTCGGCAACTCGGGTGAATCCGGCGATTAGAGGGAGCTCGTTGTGCAAAACAGGATCAACACTTTCACGCTCGTGATTGCGATTGTCTGCCTTGCCGTTGGCGCAGGAGTGGGAACGCTGATGACGCGCTCCAGCGCGGAAGCTGCTTCGCGTCCTGCGCGCACGGCGGATGGCCGGCCCAATCTCAGTGGCATCTGGCAAGCGAACAACGAAGCGTATTGGGACCTGGAGGCGCACGAAGCGCGTGCCGGTGCCGTGACCCAGCCTGGTGTCTATCCGTACGCGTATGCGCGGGTGCCGGCCGCGCCGGTGCTCGCGCTCGGCGCTGCTGCCGGTGTCCCCGGTTCGCTCGGCGTCATTCAGGGCGACGGTCAGATTCCGTACAAGCCGGAGGCGTTGGCGATCAAGAAAGAAAACGGCGAGAACTGGATCGATCGCGATCCGGAGCTGAAGTGCTATCTCCCTGGCATTCCGCGCGCGATGTACATGCCCTACCCGTTTCAGATAGTACAGGGGACCGACAAGATCCAGATGGCGTATACGTTCTCGAACGCTGCCCGCACCATCCATCTGGACAAGGTCGAGGGGCCGCCGGACGACACCTACATGGGTCATTCGGTCGGCCGTTGGGAGGGCAACACACTGGTCGTGAACGTGACCAATTTCAATGGCAAGAACTGGTTCGATCGGGCGGGGAACTTCCACAGCCCCTCGCTGCATCTCGTCGAGCGGTTCACGCCGCTCAGCGCCGATGCGATTCAGTACGAAGTGACGATCGAGGATCCCGAAGTGTTCGCGCGAACGTGGCAGATCGCAATGCCGCTCTACCGGCGGCTCGAAACGAACATGCAGCTCATCGAGTACCCATGCATCGAGTTCTCCGAAGAGTTCATGTACGGGCACGTCCGCAAGCAGCCGCTGGTCAAGCACTGGGAAGGCGAGACGATGATCATCGACATCACGCGCAAAGTGCCGGAAGGCGATCGGTTCTACGAGTGGTATCGCCGATAACGGTGCGAGGGTGCGAGGGTGCGACGGTGCGACAGTCCCGAAGGTCGGAAGGTCCGAAGGTTGAAGCGCGTAGGTGGAGTGGCAAGAGTCAGGAGGATCCGATGAAAGCGAAGCTGGCGGTTGCGATCGCGGTAATCGGTCTGATCGGTGCGGCGACCACGATGTCGTTATCGGCGCATCACGCATTCGCCGCCGAGTTCGACGCGAACAAGCCGGTGAAGTTCGAAGGCACCGTCAAGCGCATGCAGTGGATCAATCCGCATGTCTGGCTTCATATGGACGTGAAGAAGCCCGACGGCAGCCTGGAGGAATGGGCGTTCGAAGCGGGCACACCCAACGTGTTGTTCCGGCGCGGCTTCACGAAGGACTCGTTGTTGCCCGGGACGAAAATCATTATCGACGGCTATCAGGCAAAGGATGGATCGCGGCGAGCCAACGGGCGCGATATCACGTTCCCGGACGGGAAGAAGCTGTTCATGGGCTCCTCGGGGACGGGGGCGCCATACGAGCTGACGCCGGGGGATCAGAAGAAGTAGCCGTGCACGCCTCCGCCCAGCCTTGACGGCAGGCGAGGGCGGTCAGCGCCGCCGGCGTTCGCTCGGTAATCGGCCCCTTGCTGCCGCGCAGGATGATGGGGTAGTCGTCGAGCGCTGGCGCGGCGCTCATCGTTCGCCTGTATTCCGCCTGCGCGTCGAGGATGCGGAGCTCGTGGCACGACCAGCTCGAGCCACGATCGCAAAAGCCGGCTTGCACGTCCCGAAGGTAGCGGCACGCGTACGGACGGCCCGATTCGCAGGCCTGGCGCCAGAACGGCAGCCACTGTCCCGGATGATCGTCTCCGACGCCGTGGACCGCGCTCATGGAAATGAAGATTCCCGTCCACACCAACATGTATGCGAGATGCCGCCGATAAGACACCAGCGCTTTGCCGACCGCAGCGGGATCGATCGCACTCAGCCACCCTGAGCGTACGAGGCGATCGAGCCACCTGACCGACAGGTTCAAGAGCGGAACCTGCAGAAGCTTGTCGAAGAAGGTCGGCATGCCCGCCGATCCGAGCACCTGGTACAGCGCCACTGTGCTCAGTCCGTACAGGACACCGAAGATGATGCGCCCCAGCTCCGTGCGTGGCGACGTGGAGGGATCCGTGAAGAGAAGATGCATCCCGAGGAACACGGCGATCGGGATGTACGAATCGTAGAAGAAGTAGATGCCGGTCGTGGCGTAGTACGCGAGGCCGAACAGGTACGTCGTGACCACAGCGGACATGGTCATCGATGTCACGCCGAAGAAGAATTGTCCCGGCAGTCCGATGACGAACAGCATCAGATACATGTGCGGAGGGTAGAACTGCGTGCTCGCGATCTCCTGGCCCCACGTCAGGTTGCTCGTCCCAGTCAGAATCATCGCCAGCGAGAAGACCGCCAGCGGAAACGATGACGGATTGAAGATGTGCGTGCGGCGGCCGTCCCGTTCCCAGGTGATCAACTCCTTGGCGGCGAAGCCGAGAGCCACCATCAGGAACTGAAAGTAGAACCAGTCCGGCTTGAACCAGAGGAACAGGTTGAGGCTGAAGATGACGGGGAACGGCCCGAACCCCAATGTGTAGCTATCCCGCCGTGACCAGACGAGGAGCATGTCCACCCCATAGGCAAACAAGATCTGCGCGGCAATGAGGTGAACTGAATCGAAGACCGGGCGCCAGTAGAAGCCCCAATAGAGCAGCACCGAGCCCTGGGCGCAGGCCTGCAGGTAATGCTGTGTGCGCAACGCGACCGTGAACGATAGCGTGCGTCGTCTCCGTCGAGCCGACACCCAGAGCGCAGCGTTCCCGATAGCGAGTGCCGCGGCGGCTCCGATGAATGACCACCAGAGCGCCGCATTGTCCTGCGCCGAATCGAGGGCGCTCAGCGCCGCGAGGGCCAGCGCGCAGAGAAGAGGCGCGTACGTCAAAGCACCTGGCACCTAGCACCGTTGACTTAAGTTTGCCCTTTGCCCCTTGGCCTACGGTGCCACAGTGACTTTGACCAGCACCGTAGTCATCCGCTGAACGAGGCGAGGACCTGGCGGTACTTGGGCTCCTGTCCTTTCGGATAAAAGTAGATGCCGAGCTCGACGAAGTCAGTGATCTCTTCGCCCACGGCGGAGTAGTGAATGTCCCACAGGATCTTCGATCCGGGCAGCATCAGCTTGCCGCTGTTCGGTAGCGCGAGCTCACCCTGCTTCCCGACGGCCCATTCCATGAACAGTCCCGGGCCGACGTCGCCGGAGTCCGGACCGGGTGCTGAATTGGCTCGTGGCTCGCGCGATCCTGGTTCGTCATGGATCAGCCTCGCGACGGCGTGGTGCGTGACGCGGCGGCCCTTCACGGTCCCGGGCCTGATCTCGATGGCGCGAACCCAACGCGGCTCCGTCAGACCGGTGTCAACGACCGGCTTGTGCCACGCGTCCTGCGCGACCGCGGGCACGGTGAACGGAGTCGAACGCACGATGAGATCGGGTGGACCAAACCGATCCGCAAATCCCCACACGTCCTCGTTGGGAAACTTCCTGGGCGGCGGCATGTCGCGCGGGTCGCCCTCGGGCGCGTCCGCGTCGACCCATCGCGCGATTGTGTCGATCTGCTGGTCACTGAGCGATCGATCATTTTCGAAATGCTGGATGCCGACGGTTCGATCCATGTGCCAGGGCGGCATCGGTCGGGCGACAACGCGCGCTTTGATCGCGCGGGCCCACGGGCGGGTCTCGGCAAATGTCATCAGCGCCATCGGAGCGATGTAACCGGGACGATGGCACGCCTGACATTTGTCTGCAGGATTGGCGCGACGTCCTTGGTGAAGGTGACAGCGGTGGGCGTGTTCGTTTGGTCGGCGTTGGCTGCTGCCGCGATGCCGAGCAGCGTGCCGAGTAGCACCGCCGAGAAAATCAGGAACCGCCGAGTCCAGGTGGGACGGGTCCGGACCATCGTGACGTGCTCCTTTGTACGCAGCGTCCGGCTTCAGCCGGACCCGTCTGCGACGGGGGTGATCATGCGCCTCCCAGAGGTCGGCGTCAACGGTGTTGCCGCCAGGCAGCCCAGAGCGTATAAGAATTCTGTGCTCAGGCCGATTCTGGTCACTGTCTTTCTCGCGTCGGCAGCCGTAGCCGGGCAACAGACGCCGAAGCCCTATTCGCCGCCACGGACGCCATGGGGCGATCCCGATCTGCAGGGGACCTACACTAACAAATACGAGCAGAGTACGCCGCTCGAGCGTCCCGACCAGTTCGCCGGGCGTCGGGTCGAGGATGTCGCGGGTTCGGAACTGGCCGATGTGCTCGCCAGGCGAAACAAACAGGTGCTCGAGCGGGCGGCGGGTGTCGGTCCGTATCAGTTTCGCGACACGCTCGAGGTCACAAAGGGCAGCCGCGCGTGGTTGATCGTCGATCCGCCGGACGGTCGCATTCCGCCGATGACGGCCGCCGCACAACAGCGCATGGGGCCGCCGGACCCGTTCCAGGACACCGGCATTCAAGGCATCGTCAATGCCAGATCGCGCGAGGCGAGCAGCTTCGATCCTGAGTCGAGCTTTCGCAGTATCGATGATTTCGATTTGTGGGAGCGCTGCATCACACGCGGCGTACCGGGTGCGATGATGCCGCACATTCTCGGTAACTCGTACGAGATCGTGCAGGCGCCCGGGCTGGTGGCGATTCGCTACGAACTGGTTCACGATGTCCGCATCATCCCGCTCGACGGACGCCCTCATGTGGCGAAGGCCATCGGTTTCGAGATGGGAGACACTCGCGGCCGCTGGGACGGCAATGCGCTCGTGATCGAATCGACGAATTACAAAGATAGGAGCACGTACCGGAACGCCAACGCCGCGACGCTCAAGCTGGTCGAGCGGTTTACGCCGACGTCTGCCGGCAAAGTCGAATGGGCCGTCACTGTGAACGACCCGGCGACATGGACGCGGCCATGGACGTTCTCAATGCCGTTGACAAGGACCGACGCCGAGCCGGTGCTCGAGTTCGCGTGCCACGAAGGCAACTACGCGGTGCCACATATTCTCAGCGGCGCCCGCGCCGCAGAAGGTTCTCGCCGCTAGCACCAAGGCCCATGAACGAAGGATCGTAGCAGGCGATCACCGCGTCGCTGCAATCGGCGCTTCCGTCCAGTCTCATGAACCGCTTTCTTCTTCGTCTGCTGATCAACGCGGCTGCGTTGTGGGTCGCGACGCGGGTCGTCCCTGGCGTCACCTACTCGGGAGAATGGATTCCATTCTTCGGCGTTGCTCTTGTCTTTGGCGTGCTCAATACGTTTGTAGGGTTCACGACGAAGATCCTGACATTCCCGCTCATCATCGTCACACTGGGATTGTTCATTTTCGTCATCAACGCCCTGATGCTGTGGTTGACGAGTGCCGCGAGCGGTGCCCTCGGGCTCGGATTTCGTGTCGACGGGTTCTGGCCGGCCTTCTGGGGCGCTCTCGTCGTGAGTCTTGTCAGCATGGCGCTCAGCGTGATGTTGCGGCCGCGGCATGGAGTACCGCATCGCCAACGGTAGTCGTCGCGGAGTCCCGCACATCCGAGCGAGATGCTGATTCTCTTGAGAACGAGATTCGAAAGACCACGGGCAGCCGCTTCATCGTGAACGGCTACAAGCTGACGAAGCGAAATCAGTAGGAGAGCGCATCGCGAAAGAACGATCGATGGCACGCCTTAGTTCAACCCCAGAATTTCCCGCGCAACCTGCGGTGTCGCAACCGTGCGGCCGTAGTCGCCACACAGATCGGCCACACGCTTGACCAGTTCGGCGTTGGATGCTGCAAGCCGATGCTTGTCCCAGCGCACGTTGTCTTCCAGCCCCGTGCGACAGTGACCTCCCATCTCGAGGCACCAGCGATTCACCTCGAGCTGGTGACGGCCGATGCCAGCAGCGACCCACGTGGCCGCGGGCATCAGTTCCGTGAGTTTGGCGACCTCGAAATCGAGGATGTCGCGCTGCGCAGGCAGCGCGTGCTTGACGCCGAGGACGAACTGCACGTGCAGTGGCGCCGTGATGAGCCCCTCGCGCGCGTAATTGACGGCGTTGTACAGCATTGCCAGATCGAAGACCTCGATCTCGGGTTTCACGCCGTAGCGGAGCATCTTGTCGGCCAGCTCGTGGATCAGATCGGGTGAGTTCTCGTAGACACGCGTCGGGAAGTTGCACGAACCGGTCGACAGCGACGCCATGTCGGGTCGATGGTGGAGCATGCCGCCTCGTTCGGAGCCGACGCCAGAGCGGCCGCCGGTCGAGAACTGCACGATGATCCCGGGGCAGATCTTGCGGATCCGCTCCTGGAAATCGGCGAACTTGTCAGGATTCGACGTGGTCGACTGGTCGTCGTTGCGCACGTGGACGTGCACCAGCGCGGCACCCGCTTCGAACGCGGCGTGCGTCGACTCGATCTGTTCGCTGACGGTGATCGGTACGGCGGGGTTGTTCTCCTTCCGCGGTACCGATCCTGTGATCGCGACGGTGATGATGCAGGGCTGGGGCCCTTGGCTCTGCATGCGCTATGTATAACTGATCTCGGGGCTCGAGACTCGGGGCTCGGGACTCGGAAGTCGGGCCCGGGAGTCGGGAGTCGCGATCCGGGACTCGATCGGGACTAGAATCCCTTCTTCCACGACTCCAACGCCCTGACTCCATCAATGAGCTGGCTTGGGAGGTGGGAGTTGGGAGTTTGACTATGGCTCGACGAATCTGGTTGCTGGGTCTCGTCGCGGTGGGGTTGCTCTCGGTGGTGCGCGCCCAATCTCCCCAGGTCGAGTGGACGCACTACGCAAACGATGCGGGGGGCTCCCGCTACTCACCGCTGACCGACATCGATGCGGCGAAGCTGTCGAGGTTGCACGTTGCCTGGCAGTGGAAGCATTGGGAGACGCCGCTGAAAGAGTACGGGACGACGCCCGGGCAGTTCGAAAGTACGCCGTTGATGGTCGACGGCACGCTCTACGTAACGACGCCGTACAACAGCCTCGCCGCGCTCGATGCCGAGACCGGTCAGGAGAAGTGGCGATTCGATGGGCACGCGTACGAGCTTGGTCAGTTGCTCTCGGGGAGTGGATGGAAGCTGCGCGGCACCGCCACCTGGCGGGATGGGGGACAGCTGCGCATCTTCCTCAACAGCCGCCATCGGCTCGTACAGCTGGACGCCGCAACCGGCAAGCCGGTCGCATCGTTCGGCAACAACGGCGCGGTTTCACTGACAGACGGCCTGGCTCGCATTGGCGACGTGACGCACGTGTCCCAGAGCTCGCCACCGGTGATCTATCGCGACCTCGTCATCGTCGGCAGCCAGGTTCCCGATCGCGTGCAGCTTTCCGATCCGATGGGCTACGTGCAGGCATTCAACGCGCGCACGGGACAGCGTGTGTGGGCGTTCTCGACGATCCCGCAATCGCCGACGGATCCCGGCGCGGAGACATGGGAGAACGAGTCGTGGCGGAGGAATGGACACGCAAACGTCTGGGCGCCGATAGCGGTCGACGAACAGCGTGGACTCCTGTATTTGCCGACGTCCACGCCGACGAGCGATTACTACGGTGGTAATCGGCCCGGTGCGAACCTGTTCGCCGAGTCGCTTGTCTGTCTCGAGGCGGCGACGGGGAAGATGAAGTGGCACTTCCAGACCGTGCATCACGGTCTGTGGGACTGGGACCTCCCGACGCAGCCCACGCTCATCACAATCACCGTCGACGGCAAGCGGATCGATGCAGTGGCGCAAGTCAGCAAGCGCGGTGACACCTTCGTCTTCGATCGCGTCACCGGCACTCCGGTGTGGCCGATCGTCGAGCGGCCGGTGCCGACGGACACCGATGTGCCAGGAGAGAAGCCGTATCCCACGCAGCCATTTCCGACCAAGCCGCGTGCGTTCGTCGACCAGGGCGTGACGCTCGACGATGCGAACGATCTGACGCCGGAGATCAAAAAGCTCGCGCAGGAGCAGATGCAGAAGTTCCGCATCGGCCCGATGTTCACGCCGCCATCGCTCAGGGGAACGCTGCAGCGGCCGAGTCAGGGCGGCGGCGCAAACTGGGGCGGTGCCGCCTTCGATCCCGAAACCGGCTACCTGATCGTGCGCGCCAACAACGCGATCGGCGTGAATGCCGTGGGCAAGAACAACGGCTCCGATCCGCTGGTCCAGGTGGACTATTCACACGTCTTCGCCGACCGTTCGAACGCGAACTTGCCGGGTGGTCTGCCGCTGGTATCGCCCCCCTACGCCGTCCTCGTGGCAATCGATCTGAATCGCGGTGAAATCGCATGGCGAGTGCCGCTGGGCGACAACGCGGCGGTTCGCAATCACCCGCTGCTCAAGGGCGTTGCGCTGCCCGATCGCCTCGGGTCGTCCGGCAACCTCGGTGGCGCGATGGTGACGAAGAGCGGCCTCATCTTCATCGGAGGGGGCGACGGCTACTTCTATGCGTTCGACACCAAGACCGGCAAGGAGGTCTGGCGGGAGAAGATCCCGTATAACAATACGGCGAACCCGATGACGTATCGCACGAAGTCGGGGAAACAGTTCATCGTCATGGCGACGGGCGCGAGCGACCAGAACGCATTGCTCGCGTTCTCGGTGGACGGGAAGTAGGCTCGGGACCCGCGGCTGGGGGCTCGGAACCCGGGGCACAGGAGTTGGACGTCGATCTCAAAAGACCAAAGGATAGGGACCACGTGAAGAAGTCGGGATTCATCATCGCGTCGACGGTGTTCGTCGTAACGGTCGTCGTGAGCGGCCAGGCGCAAAAGACGGTGTGGGACGGCGTGTACACAGAGGAACAGGCCAAGCGCGGAGCCGAGCTGTACGCCGAAAAATGTTCGATGTGTCATGGCGACAGCCTCGGAGGCGTCGAGTCGGCGCCGGCACTCACCGGCCCCGCCTTCTACGGCAACTGGGAAGGCGAGACGCTCAACGCGTTGTTCGAGCGCATTCGACTCTCGATGCCGCAGGACAACCCCGGTTCGCTTTCGCGGACGCAGAACGCGGACATCATCGCGCACATGCTGCGTGTCGGAGGATATCCGGCGGGCAGCACGGCGCTCGAAGGACAGGCCGGCGCGCTCACCGCGATCAAGGTCTTGACCTATAAACCGTAAATGACATCGGGTGTGATTGCCGGTCGAACGGTGCGGAAATCACACCCGGTGTCTTAAGCAAGGACAACAACATGTCTCGAAGGCTGCGGAATGGTTTGCTCGTGCTCGCCGCGGTTGTGGCGATGACGACCGCGTCCGTGCACGGTCAGACCGGCGCGCTCAACGGCGAGTGGAGGACCTACGGCGGCGACCTCGGGCACACCCGTTATGCGCCACTCGATCAGATCACTGCGGCCAACTTCAGCAAGCTCGAAGTGGCATGGCGGTTCAAGACCGACAACCTTGGCCCACGTCTCGAGTTCAATCTCGAATCGACGCCGCTCATGGTTGGTGGCCGGCTCTACTCGACGGGCGGAACCCGCCGTGCCGTCGTCGCGCTCAACGCCGGCACCGGCGAGCTGCTCTGGGTGCACAGCGAAGACGAGGGCGCCCGCGGCGCGGCGGCGCCGCGACAACTCTCGGGCCGCGGACTCGCGTACTGGAGCGATGGGAAAGAGGAGCGCATTCTGTATGTGACGCCGGGCTATCGGCTCGTCGCGCTCGACGCGAAGACCGGCAACCGGGTGCCCGGATTCGCTCGCGACGGCATCGTCGACCTGAAAGCCGATCTCGATGCGAACATCGATCTCACGACGGGGTCCGTCGGTCTCCATTCGACCCCCATCGTCGCGGGCGACATCGTGCTCGTCGGGGCCGCGTTCGAGACCGGTGCCAATCCAAAGAGCAAGAGCAACATCAAAGGAGCAGTGCGCGCATTCGACGTCCGAACCGGCAAGCGGCTGTGGATGTTCAAAACGATTCCCGAGCCGGGTGAGTTCGGCGCCGAGACGTGGGAACAGGACTCGTGGGCGTACACCGGCAACACCGGTGTGTGGGCGCAGATCTCGGTCGATCCCGAGCTCGGCATGGCATACCTGCCGGTGGAAATGCCGACGCACGACTACTACGGTGGCGCGCGTCCGGGGAACGGACTCTTCGGCGAGACGCTGGTCGCGGTCGATCTGAAGACCGGACAGCGGAAGTGGCATTTCCAGCTCGTGCACCACGGCATCTGGGATATGGACATCCCGTGCGCGCCCATCCTCGCGGACATCACCGTGAACGGCCGGACGATCAAGGCGGTGGCGCAGCCGACCAAGCAGGCGTTCCTATATGTATTCGATCGCGTAACCGGGCAACCGATCTGGCCGATCGAAGAGCGCCCCGTGCCGCAGGGCGACACTCCTGGTGAGAAGTACTCGAAAACGCAGCCGATTCCGAGCAAGCCGAAGGCGTACAACCGTCAAGGGCTGGCCGTTGACGATCTCATCGACTTCACGCCGGAGCTGCGGGCCGAGGCGGTAAAGGTGATCGAGAAGTACCGAATCGGGCCCGTGTTCACTCCGCCCACGGTGAGCAACGCCGAAGGTCCGATCGCCACCCTGCAGATGGCGAGCCAGGCAGCAGCCACCAACTGGCCCGGCGGCTCCTACGATCCGGAGACGCACATCCTTTACGTCCATTCGCAGAGTGTCGTCGGCACTCTCGGCCTCGTGCCACCGCCACCGGGGGTCGCACCCGACGTCCGCTATCATCAGGGTACGGCGTTGGCGGGTGCGCGACGGTCCGGCGGCTCGGGATCGGCGAGCGCCGAGGCCGGCGGCGCCGTCACGTCGCTGACGATTCAGGGGCTTCCACTCGTCAAACCGCCGTATGGTCAGATCAACGCGATCAACATGGATACCGGCGACATCCTGTGGCAGGTCGCACACGGTGAGACACCGGATCCGATCAAGAACAATCCGGCGCTCAAAGGGCTGAACATCCCGCGTACCGGTCGGCCGGGCAATGTGGGCACGCTGGTCACGAAGACGCTGGTCGTGTCCGGCGAACCCGGATTCGGCATGACATCGACAGGGCAGCGCGGGTCGATGTTGCGCGCCTACGACAAGAAGAGTGGCGCGGAAGTGGGCGCCGTCTACATGCCTGCGCCGCAGAGTGGTTCGCCGATGACCTACATGCTGAATGGCAAGCAGTATCTGGTCGTCGCGATCAGCGGCGGTACATACAGCGGTGAGCTCGTCGCATTCCGCCTGCCCGGATAACGTCGTCTGATTCTGCTACGCGTGTAGAGGCGGGTCGTTAGGCCCGCCTTGCCCGAGTCCCGAGTGCCGGATCCCGCGAATCGATCCGGTCGCTGCACAAGGGCCCTTCCCGCACGCACGTATCCAGCCTGTAAGCAAGGCGGTCGCTGACGATCGCCTTCTCCACATCCGAGTGCCGGGTGGCGCTGGGATCGCCTCCATGTCAGAATCCTCGCGTTGTTTTCACGAACTGCGAGGTGGCCGATGACCTGCCGGCTCATTGTCTCAGCCGTTGCCTCACTCCTCACCGCGAGCGTTTTCTCGTTCCCGGTTCCTTCGCTGCTGGCACAGTCGGGCCGAACCGACTCCTCGGTTCGGCCCAAGCCGGACGCTACCTATGCAGTGCCACGCACCGCGTGGGGCGACCCTGACCTTCAAGGTTTCTGGTCGTACAACGATGATGTCGACACCCCTTTCGAGCGACCATCCGACCTTGGCGGCAAGAGCGAATTTGGCGACGAGGAGCTCGCGGCGGTGCTCGCGGAGCGCGCGCAGCGCAATGTCGAGCGGGCGCCGACGATCGGCGGTGAGACCGGCGCCGGACCGACGCATTGGTACGAGTTCTGGAACGCCAAGTCGGCGAGAACGTCAAAGATCATCGATCCGCCGGATGGCCGCGTACCGCCACTGACGGCGGAGGCGCGCACGCGTGAAGCAGCGCGAGCGCAGGCCACTCGCGGCCGCGGTCCCGCCGATTCCTGGACCGATCGCAGCCTCGGCGATCGCTGTATCGTCTCGCGTGGCGGATGGCCGCATGTCGTGGTCAACGCGGGCAGCTACGGCAATATCTTCCGGATCGTGCAGAGCCCCGGCTACGTCGTGCTCACGCACGAGATGATTCACGAGACACGAATCATCCCGGTCGATGGCCGTCCGCACATCAGCCAGGGCATCCGTCAGTATCTGGGCGATGCGCGTGGTCGCTGGGAAGGCAACACGCTCATCGTCGAGGTCACCAACTTCTCGGACAAGACCGACTTCAGAGGCTCGCGCGAGACGCTGCGCCTGATCGAGCGATTCACGCGAACCGGACCGGGGACGATCTCGTACGCCGTGACGATCGATGACCCCGCGACGTTTACGAAACCGTGGACGATTGGCGTCCCTCTCAAGAGCGACCAGGGACAGGACGAGATTTTCGAGTACGCCTGTCACGAGGGGAACTACGCGATGAGGAACATCCTGAGCGGCGCCCGCGCCGACGAGCAGGCGGAAGCGAAGACGAGATAAGGGGGCAGTATGGATGCGACGATAGACGCGGTTGCAGTCGCCCAGCGTTATTTCGATGGATGGAATCGTCGCGATCCGGCAGCTGTGCTCGAGACGATGGCGCCCGACGGTACCTACGCCGATCCGACGACGGGCGGGCCGATCGCGGGGGAGGCGTTCAACGCATACATGAAAGGGCTGTTCTCCGCGTTCCCCGACGTGTCGTTCGACATCGCGAGTATCGCCGTGGCGGCTCCTGACCTGGTGGCGGCGCAGTGGGTCATGCGCGGCACCAACACGGGATCGATGTTCGGACTGCCGCCGACGATGAAGTCGATCGACGTTCGCGGGGCCGACTTCATTCGTGTGGCCGGCGACCGGATTCGATCGGTCGATGGTTATTTCGACTCGGGCGAGGTTCCGCGGCAGCTGGGTCTGCAGGTGATCGTGCAGCCAAACGCAATCGGGCCGTTCACGTTCGGCACGTCGGTCCGCGTTTCAACCGATCGGCCGACCAGGCCCGGCGCGTTCAGCGTCACCGCCATTGCGCCGCGAAATGACGAGGACGCCAACAACATCCGCGAAATGAGCCGTCAGATTGCGGTCGAACTGCAATCGATGAAGGGCTTCATCGGCTGGGTTGGCGTGACCGTCGCCAATCGCATGATCACGATCACGGCCTGGGAGAATGCCGGCGACACGCAGCAATTGATGGAAAAGGGCAGGCATCCGGAGGCGATGAACAAGTTCTTCGCCGGTCAGCTCGGCGCCAGCGCGTACACCTCGGTGTTCACCGGCGACCGCATCAACGCGAGTTGGGTGCGCTGTGCATCGTGTTCCGCGATCGTCGACCACGCCGCCCGCCAGGGCAGGTGTTCCTGCGGCGCAACGCTGCCGCAGCCGATGCCGTACTGGTAACTCAGTTGTCGTCGCTGTTGCGACTGGCGCGGTCCATGCGGTACATCACCACAAAAACAGCGATACATCCGAGGGTGCTGAGGACGGCGAAGGTTTCGAACACAGGTCGGTCTCCCGCTGGCGAATAGTTTGAACAGAAACTAACTGTCTGTACTATCGCCGGTCCGCGACCTGCTGTCAATTTGCCCGCTGCACAGGCGGCACACCAAGGCATCGAGGACACCGGCGCGACAAGGGGAATGGATTCGCTGTGCCAGGTGCCTCGGTGTGTCGTTTCGCGCAGTGAGTGCGGGACCCTGCGTTTCGCGGCTGTGATGAGAGGCGCGCCCGCTACCTGTGCATCACGACGGTTCGTCCGTCGCCTGGCGCCTCCCACACGCCGGTCAGTCGGTACTGGTTTTCACGATGATCGAACTGGAGAGACGGTTTGCCGGGGCCCTCACCGGCCGCCGTCTGCGTGAGGACGAAAGCGGCCTGCGGCGTGTGCATCCCGCGAATGAGGAGCACGGACGGGCCGGTCAACGAGTCTTCTTCCACCATGTAACGCCCGGCCGGGAACATATCGCTACCGACCTGGAACGAGAACGGCACGTTGACCTGCAGCACATCCGAGGCACGGGCCGTACCCGAGGCGAGCAGGAGCACCGTCCCCGCCATCGCCGACTTCACGATCGTTGATCGCATGATGACCTCCCCGTGACGCGTCGCGCGTCGATGGCCTCTGTCAGGAGAGACGTCAGGGGAGATGTGCGAGATGTGAAGCGGAAATTAATTGAGCATCAGGATCGCTGATGCCCGTGAATGGCCGGCAGCGTCACGGTGAATGTCGACCCGTGGTCGGGACGGCTGTCGACCGTAATGGTGCCGTGATGACGATCGACGATCCATTTCACCAGGCTCAGGCCAAGCCCCGCGCCGTCGGAGGCGGATGAGCGGGCCGGGTCGGCCTGATAGAAACGCTCGAACACGTGCGCGACGACGTCCGGGGTCATGCCGATGCCGGTGTCAGCGACTTCCACGCGAGCGCGATCACCCTCACGACACACCCGAACGACGACGCGGCCTCCTTCCGGCGTGAACTTCATCGCGTTGTCGAGCAGGTTGAGCAGGAGGCGTTCGAGCCATCCGGCGTCGCCGAGCGCGTGCACCTGGCCGACCGGTTCGCAGTGCATGTCGATCGAGCGAGCCAGCGCCACCGGCTCGAGCTGATCGACCAGAGACGCGGCGAGCTCGCCGAGATCGACCGCGCCGAACGTCAGCGGGATTTGACCGGACTCGGCGCGCGCCAGCGTCAGCACGCGATCGATCAGCCGCGTGAGCCGATCAATGTCCTCGATCTGGCTGGCGAGCGAGCGCTGCAAGTCACCGCCGCGAGTCGCTCGCAGCGCCAGCTCGATTTCACCGCGCAGCGCCGCCAGCGGCGTGCGCAGCTCGTGTGCGAGCGCGGTGCTGAACTGCCGCATCTCGCCGATGGATTGTTCCAGTCTGCCGAGGGTGTCGTTGAAGGCGCGGGTCACCGCCTCGAGCTCATCGCTCACCCCCCGCATCGGCAGGCGGCGCTCGAGCGTGGCGACGTCGATGCCGCGCGCGGCGACCGCCAGCCGCGTCAGCGGCGCGAGTGCGAATCCTGACAGCCACCATGCTCCGGCACCGGCCAACACGAGCGAAAGCGGCGTCAACAGCAGCAGCAGATCGCGATAGCGACTGAGCGACGTGTCGAGCGATCGCAGGGAGACACCGACCTGCAACAGGTAGTTGTGTCCGATCGGGCTCACGACCGGACTGCTGATCACACGCAGGCGGCCGTACGGCGTCGTGATGTCCGCCGGCAGGACGCTGGCGAGGAGCAGCGCGACCTCGCCCCTCGTGAGCGACAGACCGAGTGGCGCCATGTCCGGCGACTGCACCAGCAGTTGGCCGGTTTCGGAGTCGTAGATCTGGTAGTAGCGGGTGGCCTCGTGCACGAACGACGCCTGGTCGGTGTCGCTGACGTTGTACTCCACCGACGGCATCCCGCCATCGAACCGCAGGTAGCCGTGCAGCCCGTCGGTCAACTCGGTCAGGCGCGTGGTGACATCCTCGTCCAGCCACCGGGCCAGCACGTTGTACGACACGATGCTCAACCCGCCGAGGAGCAGGCCGGAAACGATTGTCGCGATGACTGCAAGGCGCGCGCGAAGAGTGAGCGTCACGGAGCGGAGTCAGTCAGCATGTAGCCGACGCCGCGAACAGTGTGAATGAGCTGGATGGGAAAGCCGCGGTCGATCTTGTTCCGCAGCGAGTTGATGTGGACCTCGACGACGTTGCTGATGCTGTCGAAGTGGATGTCCCAGACGTGCTCGATGATGAGGGAGCGGGTGAGCGGGCGATCGCTGTTCCGCATCAGGAACTCGAGGAGCGCGTATTCCTTCGGCTTGAGATCGATACTCGTGCCGGCGCGCCGCACGCTGCGCCGGATGGTGTCCATCTCGAGATCCGCCACGCGCAGCACGCTCTCGCGCGGCGTCCCGCGGCGCAGCAGGGCGCGCAGACGCGCCGACAATTCGGCGAGGGCGAAAGGCTTCGCCATGTAGTCGTCGGCACCGGCATCAAGGCCGGCGACTCGTTCATCGAGCGAATTCTTCGCCGTCAGCATGATGACCGGAAGCGACGGCTTGCGCGATCGGATGTCGCGCAGCACCTGGAAGCCCGACCGTCCCGGCAGCATGAGATCGAGGACGACGGCGTCGTAATCGACGACCCGGGCCTGTTCGCCAGCCGTATTGCCGTGGTGCAGCACGTCCACGGCGTAGCCCTCCTGTTCGAGACCGGTCTGGATGAAACTGGCCACTTTTCCGTCGTCCTCAATGACCAGGATGCGCACGGCGTCCTCCGATTCCTGTTGACACCATACAGGGACCGCACCGGCACAACAAGGGCTCGAACGGGTCATTAACAAGGATTAATCAGCGCTTCATGATTGCCTCAGGTCGGTCGAGTGGAATGGCGAACAGCGGCGAAGCGTGGCCGCGACAGCAGGTCCGGCAGGGAGCCGGACGCTAGGGAAGGGAGACTCTCATGCGCTACACACTCACCGCGTTGATGCTTGCCGGCGTGCTGGCCACTTCCGGGATCGCATTCGCGCAGACCTCGAAGCCGGCCCAGAGCACCGCCGCAAAGCCGGCGGCTGCAAAGCCGGCGGCGACGCATTCGGTCCAGGGCGTCGTGAAATCGGTCGACGCGTCGTCGCTCGTCATCACCAAATCGGGAAAGAAGGGCAGCGATATGACCTTCAAGCTCGATTCAACGACCCAGAAGGATGGTTCGATCACGACGGGATCGCCGGTGTCGGTTCGTTACCGGATGGACGGTAGTTCCATGGTGGCAACGGCTGTGAATGCCGAGGCGCCGAAGGCGTCGAAGACCGCCAAGAAGTAACGAACCGGGTGGGACGGGGTGCCGTTGCCGGCGGCACCCGTTCCGCTGTCCACAGGGTTCGGCTGAGGCCGGACACGACGATGTCGGGCTCACGTCGGACACGACGACAACGGATGGAGACGCATGCGGAGACTGTGCGCCGCCTGGGCGATTGTTCTGTGCTGCGGGCCGTTCGGTCGCGTCGATCTTGCCTCCGCAGCGAGGACGGATCTTGTGCCTGTTCGCAGTCACGTGCAGTCGGTTCACTTGTACGGCGTCGACAATGCGCGGCCGGTCATCGTCTCGAGCGGCGATGGCGGTTGGATTCATCTCGGGCCGCATGTCGCCGAGTTGCTGGCCGCACACGGCTGCTTCGTGGTCGGCTTCGACGTCAAGGCCTATCTCACGAGCTTCACGACCACGACATCGACGCTGCACGCGGATGACGAGCCGTCGGATGTCAGGACCATTTCGGACTACGCCAGTCAGTTCGCCCATTCCAAACCGATTCTGATCGGCATCTCCGAGGGCGCCGGTCTCTCCGTGCTGGCGGCTGCCGATCCGATCACCCGCCAATCGATCCGCGGCGTGATCGGCATCGGCCTGCCGGACCGCAACGAGCTCGGCTGGCGATGGCAGGACTCGATCATCTATCTCACGCATGGCGTGCCGAAAGAACCCACCTTCAACGCCTCGGCGCTGATCGACAAAGTGTCGCCGCTGCCGCTCGCGTTGCTGCACTCCACGGAGGATGAATTCGCGCCGCTCGCCGACGCCCGTCGCATGATGCAGTTGAGCGGAGAACCCAAGAGACTGTGGGTGATCGGAGCGTCGGATCATCGGTTCAGCGACAACCTCTCCGGCTTCGACCGGAGCCTGCTCGAGGCGATCGACTGGGTCAACCAGAACCAGCCAACGACAGCGTCTTGAATCTTTTTTTGAACATTACGAAGCCCTTAGCTGGTTCGACAGCGTCTTTTCGGCGCGCTTTGCGCGCCGGGGACCGCGATGCGGTGGAACGGCGAGTGCAAGCGTCTCGGAGAGAACTGCATAGCGGTCCAGCTGCAAGTGTCATGAGCGGACGAATCCGGCGCGCGCTTCCCGCGGTCATCGGCCTGACGCTGTTCGTCGGCGCCCTGATCGTGCTCTGGCATCAGCTGTCCGAGGTGACCTGGGCCGCGCTGTCGGCGCACGTCGTGGCCACCCCGCACCGCGCGCTCGTGCTGGCGCTGCTCCTGACGACTCTGAGCTACGTCACGCTGAGCGGGTACGACGTGCTGGCGATGCTGTACATCGGCAAGCGTCTGCCGCGCGGGCGCGTCGGATGGGTCTCGTTCCTGGCCTACGCGGTCGCCAACAACGTGGGGTTTGCCGCCTTGACAGGCGCGTCGGTCCGCTATCGCTTCTACACGCGATGGGGACTGACGGCCGAGGACTTGTCGCTGATCGTTCTCTCGAATGCGGTCGCCTGCTGGCTCGGTCTGCTGATGCTTGGCGGCATCAGCCTCGTCTCCAGCGCGCCGGCGGTGGCCGCGCTTCCGCTGCCTGCATGGGTCGCGCCCATTGGCTGGGCGTGCATCGCGGTCGCCCTCGCCTACATGCTCGTCGTCGCCGTGTGGCGTGTGCCCGTGCGGGTGCGCGGATTCTCCGTGCCGGCGCCGCGAATGCGGCTCACCATCGCGCAGCTGATGGTGTCCGTGATCGACTGGACGCTGGCCGGCGGTGTCCTGTACGTGCTCCTTCCAGCCAGTCCGGCGACGTTCGTCGATGTGCTCGGGGCGTTTCTTCTGGCCCAGCTGCTCGGTCTCGTCAGCCATGTGCCGGGCGGCATCGGCGTGTTCGAGGGCAGCGTGGTCTTTGGGCTGTCGCCATTCCTGACGCCAGCACAACTCGTCCCGGCGCTCGTCGTCTATCGGGCCATTTACTACCTCCTGCCGTTGACGGTCGCCCTTGTCGGTCTGGTGATCGACGAAGCGCGGTTGCGACGCGCGCATGCGATTCGGCTCGCGGCCTCCATTGGACGCGTCACGGAGCGGCTGACGCCCCAGATGCTCGCGACCTTCACGTTCGTGGCTGGTGTCATGCTGCTGTTCTCGGGAGCGACACCTGCCGAAGCCGATCGGCTGCGCTGGCTCGATCGCGTATTGCCACTCGGGGTGATCGAAGCGTCGCACGTGACGGGCAGCGTGGCAGGCGCCGTGTTGCTGCTCCTGTCGCAGGGTCTGTCGCGCCGCCTTGACGCGGCGTATTACCTGACGATCGTCACGGTGACCGCAGGTGTCGTGGCGTCGCTGCTCAAGGGTTTCGACTACGAAGAGGCGTTGCTGCTCGGCGGCCTGGTCATCGTCTTGCGGCTGGCGAGACCGGCGTTCAACCGGAAGGCCGCCTTTTTTGCGACGAGGTTCTCGACGCCATGGATCGCGGCGGTGGCCGCGGCGCTGGTGGCATCGGTCTGGCTCGGGCTCTTTGCCTTCAAGCACGTCGAGTACTCGCAGGATCTGTGGTGGCAGTTCGAGCTCGCGGGGAATGCCTCACGCTTTCTCCGCGGATCGGTCGGGGCGGCGACCGTCGTTCTGTTGTTTGCGATGGCCCGATTGATCGGGCACGCGCCGCACGAACTCGAGCCGCCGTCCGATGACGATCTCGACACGGCCGGACGCATCATCGCCGCGCAGGATTCGACGTTTCCGTATCTCGTCTATCTCGAAGACAAGGCCTTGCTCTTCGACGAACGCCGCGAGGCATTCATCATGTACGGCGTGCAGGGACGGACGTGGGTTGCGCTCGGCGATCCTGTTGGCCCGCCCGAACGCGTGCCCGAGCTGATCCGGCTCTTCATCGCCCGGTGCGACGACTACGGCGGGACGCCGGTGTTCTACGAAGTCGGCACGAAGTACCTGAGTCACTACGCCGACTTCGGTTTGACCTTCGTGAAAGTGGGTGAGGAGGCGCGCGTCGATCTCCGGGAGTTCACGCTCGACGGGCCGCGCGGCGCGCGATACCGCCAGCTCGTACGACGGCTCGAGAAGGATGGCGGCGTTTTTCGTGTGCTGCCGAGCGATGAGGTGCGCCGGCGGATGGACGAACTCCGCGAAGTGTCCGACGACTGGTTGCGAACCCGCTCGGTTGGCGAGAAGGGCTTTTCGCTCGGCTGCTTCGATCCGCAGTACGTCGCCAGGTTCCCCGCGGCCATCGTCGAGTGCGGACGACGCATCAGGGCGTTTGCGACGCTCTGGCCGGGCATGCTCGGTCAGGAGGTCTCGGCCGACCTGATGCGCCATCACCATGACGCTCCACGGAGCGTGATGGAGGCGCTCTTCGCGCATCTGATGATCTGGGGCCGCGCCCAGGGCTACCGCTGGTTCGTGATCGGCATGGCGCCGATGTCGGGATTCGAGCAATCGCCGGTGGCGCCGCTCTGGGCTCGCGCCGGGCGTCTGTTGTACGAGCACGGTACTCCGCTCTACAACTTTCAAGGCCTCCGCGCGTTCAAGAGCAAGTTCGATCCCGTGTGGGAATCGCGGTACCTCGTGTATCCCGGCGGGCTGGCGCTGCTGCGTATCGCGGCCGATGTGTCCGCACTGGTGTCCGGCGGCTATCGGCGGATCTTTTCAAAGTAGTCGGTTAGCCGTTCTCTCCGGCGCCTCCGCTGCCTCACAGGGCACGGAGTTCGGTCGTCAGTTTCGACACACTCACCAGAAGTTCCTTGAGGACGGACTCGCCGTCGGTGAGATCACCGCTTCGTCCCAGTTGCTCCAGCCGGCGCGCGCATTCGTACGCCTCGCCCTGTGAGAAGAGTCCGATGGATCCTTTGAGCGCGTGAGCAGCGGAGGTCACGTCGGCGGCGTTGTTGTCCTGGAGCGCCTGTTTGAGGCGCGACAGGATCGATGGCGTGTCCTCCAGGAACACGTCGACGACATGCTTGAGGAGATCCATTCGTCCGCCGAAAGCCGTGAGCAGCGACCGGCGATCGACCGAACCTGCGGCAGCAGGTAGCTCGGTCGTATCCAGTTGCCCGCGCACGACGGAGTCGATGGCGGAAAACAGTTCGTCCGGCCGCAGCGGTTTGGAGACGTACGCATCCATCCCGGCAGCGAGGCACTGTTCACGATCGCCGGCCATCGCGCGCGCCGTCAATGCGACGATCGGTATGTGCCCGCCGGCCGTTCGTTCGTGATCGCGAATCAGGGCCGTCGCCTCGAGCCCGCCCATCTCCGGCATCTGCACATCCATCAGGATGACGTCGAACGACTCGAGCACTGCGCGGTCGGCAGCCAGACGCCCGTTGCCGACCATCGTTACGCGGTGACCCTTCTGCTTGAGCAGCGCCGACACCAGCGCCTGATTGGTGGCATTGTCTTCAGCCACCAGCACACGCAGTGTCCGCGTGGCGCGTGAGTCGTGTCGCTGCGTCTTTGCTCGCGATCGCCGCGACGGCTGCGGCGTAGCAAATGCTGTCACGATGGCGTCGAGCAAGTCTGACTGTTTCACCGGTTTCGCCAACTTGGCTGCGAAGGCACCGCCCCGTCCTTTCAGGGCGGATGCTCCCGCCGATGTCAGGAGGATCACCTTCGGTTTGCCCAGCCGGTCGTCGCGAGCGACCTGCTGCGCGAGAGTGAATCCATCGACGTCGGGCATCAGGGCGTCGGTCAACAGCAAGTGAAACGGCTCGCCCTGCTGCGCGGCCCGGTGCAACGATTCGAGTGCGGCAGTCGCCGTGTCGACGGCAGTGGCGCGCATCTGCCAGCTCGCCAGGATTTCCGACAGGATGAATCGGTTGGTCGCGTTGTCGTCGACGACGAGCACATGCAGATTGCGCAGGTTGTTCGCCGTCGGCGAAATCGGCTCGACGGCGTCGCGGGCGATCTCGAAACGCGCGACGAAATGGAACTGGCTGCCCTTGCCAGGTTCGCTGTCCAGCCACATGCGCCCATCCATCATCTCCACCAGTTGCGTCGAGATGGTCAGCCCGAGGCCAGTGCCGCCGTAGCGCCGCGTGGTGGAGGCGTCCGCCTGCACGAACGCGCCGAAGATCTCCCACTGCTTCTCCTCGGGAATGCCGATGCCGGTATCCCGCACCGTGAAGCGCAGGCGCACGTCGTTGGCGCCACGCTGGTCAACGGTGACGTTCACGCTGACTTCGCCTTCGTCGGTGAACTTGATCGCATTGCCCACCAGGTTGAGGATGATTTGCCGCAGCCGTCCGCCATCGCCGACGAGCGCGTCGGGTACGTCGGGCGCGATGCGGCACGACAGGTCCAAACCCTTCTGATCGGCGCGCGGCGCCAGCAGCTTCACGCTGTCTTCCACCGTATCGCGGAAGCGGAAGGGAGTGCGATCGAGCGTCAGCCGCCGTGCCTCGATCTTCGAGACGTCCAGGATGTCGTCGATGATCGTCATCAGCGATTCAGCCGATTCGCGCGCGGTCTTGACGTACTCGCGTTGCTGCGGTGTGAGCCGGGTCTGCAGCGTGAGATCGGTCATGCCGATGATGGCGTTCATCGGCGTGCGGATCTCGTGGCTCATGTTGGCGAGGAATTCTCCTTTCGCCATCGTCGCCTGCTCGGCGCGGTGCCGTGCCACCTCGAGCTCCTTGACCAGCTGTGAGAGACGCTCCGCGTTCTGCTGCAGCGCCTCCTCGGCCGCTCGGCGGTCCGTCACATCGCGAGCGACGGCGTAGATCAGTCCCTGGTGAACGAACGGTGCGGACATCCATTGCAGCCGCTTGTAGGATCCGTCCTTCGCGCGGTAGCGGTTCTCGAAATCGATGACGCGCTCGCCCGCGGTCGCCGCCGACATCGCCTGCGTCGTCGCCTCCCGATCGTCGGGGTGCACGAACTCCATGAATGGCGACGTACGCATCTCCTCCTCGGAGAAGCCGAGCACCGTCTGCCAGGCCGGATTCACCCGGACGAAATAGCCGTCGAAGGTCGCAATACAGAACATGTCGAGCGACAGTTGAAAGAACCGATCGAGATCCTCTCCCGCCCATTTCCGCTCGACGTACAGGCTGATTTGCCTGCACACCGTCGTGATGGTCGTGAGCAATTCCGGCCCCGGCTCGAACATGTCCCGGGAGAAGAACTCCATGACCCCGCCCACCCGCCGGCCCTGCAGAATGGGCAGCGCGAAGGCGGAGTGAAGCCCCGCCCCGTCAGCGACCCTGGCACGCGGGAAATTCTCGTCGCGCGTCACGTCGCGGACCCAGAGTGGCTCTCGACGCTCCCAGACTCGTCCCGGCAGCCCGGCGCCAATCTCAAACGACTGGGCCAGGGTGAGGGTGATGAACTCGTCGAGCGGTAGCCCCGGGGTTCCCCACGTACCAATGCAGCGGAGGATTTTGCGCGCGCGGTTGACCTGCCAGATGGCGCCGCATTGCCAGTCGAGCGCCTCGCAAACCGACTTGAGCATGCGCGGGACCGCTTCTTCGAGCGTCGCCGATTCGGCGAGCGCCTGGGCCGTCTCGAACAGCACACGTTGGTGCGGTTGGCCGGAGCCGCTTTCGCCGTTCTGAACCGGGCGCTCGTCCATCAGTTCACCTCACGTGCCAGCCAGACAATCCGCTGTTCCCGACGGATTCGTGGCTGATCGCCAGTATCATTTGGCGCGCTCCGGGCGCTTGCGGACCGCCGCGCGGCTCACTAAAGAGCAGACGATTTACTCAACGAGCCGCATAGCGGTCCAACGCAGCCAGCATTACACTACTGGATCGCGGATTCCGAGCGAGAGACTCGCGATGGCCCAGCCCAGACATCACAGCATTCTCCTCGTCGACGACGATCGCGGACTCCGGCACGTCCTGTCGGCACTGCTCCAGGCGGCCGGTCATCGGGTCGAGTCGGCTGGCGACGGCCCCGAAGCGCTCGAAATGTTGGGCCAGGGCTCCTCGTTCGATCTGGTTCTGCTCGACATCGGGCTTCCCAGTATGAGCGGACTCGACGTACTCGCACGCGTCCGCGAACTGCCGTCGCCGCCCCTGGTCATCGTCATGACCGCCGACGACACTTCGGCGACGCTGCTCGAAGCCGTTCGCCGTCAGGCCTACCGCTACCTGCGAAAGCCGTTCCCGCCAAACGCGATCGTGGAAGTCGTCAACGAGGCGGCGCCACCCACGTCAGCCTTGTCGATCGAGGTGATCTCCGCCAAGGCCGAGTGGCTCGAGCTTGTGGCGCCGTGCACCCTCGAGGTGGCCGAACGCATCCAGTCGTTCGTCATGCAACTGGAAGCCGATCTCTCGGAGGCTGTTCGCGAGGCGGTGGCGCAGGCGTTCAGAGAGTTGTTGACCAACGCAATCGAGTGGGGTGGCAAGCTCGATCCCAATCGCACGGTGCGCATCGCGTGCGTGCGGACGCCGCGGATGCTGTTGTACCGAATCGCCGATCCGGGCGAGGGATTCGACATCGACAAGCTGCGTCACGCAGCAATCATGAACCCCGACGACGACCCGATGCACCATCTGTCTGTGCGAGAGGCGCAGGGACTTCGCCCCGGCGGGTTCGGGCTGGCCATGACGCTCTCGCTGGTAGACGATCTGATCTACAACGAAGCGCGCAACGAGGTGTTGCTCATCAAGTATCTGGACGATGGAGGGGACAAGTAGGGGGGCATTACACAGTCGCTCGCTTGTATTGGAGGGCCTCGGTCACACTCACGGTGATACACGGGCGGTCTCACTCAGGACGAGCGTGGGCGAAATCACCGACACAAGCGAGGTGTGGGGGTAAATCGTGGGCACGCGAATGCGGATAGTTGAACGTCGAATCGGCGACGTCACGATTCTCCAATTGATTGGCCGGCTCGAGCTCGAGGACGGCGACGTCATCCTGCGCGACGCCGTGAACGGTCTTGTCGAAGCCGGCCGCGTCAAGCTGGTGCTCGACATGAAGGAAGTGATACGACTCGATAGCGCCGGAATCGGAATGTTGGTCAGTAAATACCTCACTACAAGGCGGGGAGGTGGCGTGCTCAAGATCCTGCACCCGACCGAGCGCACCGACCACCTGATGGACATCACCAAGCTGACGACGGTGTTCGAGATTTTCCATGACGAGGAGGCGGCGATTCGAAGCTTTGGTCCAATCACCGGCGTCTGACACCCGATTGCATCAAACTTGATCGACGTTGCCGAGATGACCGCCCTGACGCGGTGGTAGACTTCGCCAGATGACGAGGCGCACCGTTCGCGGTCGGCGCGGTGTGGCGAAAGGCTTCGTCGCGCCCGCACCGGCCTTGCTGCGACCGGTTCTTGTATGCGGTGCAGTTCTGGCGTGTGCGTCAGTTGCGTTGGCGCAATCGCCCGATGGCGCCCGGGTATTTCAATCGTCCTGCGCGACCTGTCACACGGGAGCAACGGACTCGCGGGCCCCAAGTCTCGACACACTCCGTCCCCGCACTCCCCAATCCATCATCGACAGTCTGCTGACTGGCGCGATGCGCCCGCAAGGCTCGCGCCTCAGCGGGGCCGAACGTCGCGCGGTGGCCGAGTTCATCACCGGGAAGGCGATTGCCGGCGACGTCACTGGAGCGCAGACCGGACGTTGCAGCACGCCGGAGCCTCTCGAGGACTTTGCGAAAACGCCGCAATGGACTGGATGGAGCCCCTCGACCACGAACACGCGCTTTCAGCCGGCAGACGGCGCGGGACTGACGCCAGCCGATCTGCAGCGATTGAGACTGAAGTGGGCCTTCGGTTTTCCCGATGCATCGGTCGCGTGGTCCCATCCGACTGTGGCCGCGGGCCGGTTGTTCATCGGCAGTCAGAACGGCACCGTCTATTCGCTCGACGCGAAGACAGGGTGCGTCCGTTGGACCTTCAGCGCGTCAGGAGGTGTCCGCACCGCGCTCGCCGTAGCGCCCGCGGGCGGCTCGCGCCTGGTCGTGTACTTCGCCGACACAGCGGCGAACGCGTACGCCCTCGATGCGGAGACCGGCCGCCGGCTCTGGGTGCGTCGCGTCGACGATCACCCGTCGGCTCGCATTACCGGGTCACCGACGTTCTTCGAGGGCCGGCTCTACGTGCCTGTGTCTTCCTATGAAGAGGCCCAGGGCGCCGATCCGCAGTACCCGTGCTGTTCGTTCCGCGGAAGCATTTCTGCGCTCGATGCCGAGTCGGGTGCCGTCGAGTGGAAGACATACATGATCCCGGAGACGCCGCAGCGGCGAGGCACGAGTGGTGCCGGGGTTCCGTTGTGGGGGCCGTCAGGCGCGGGCGTCTGGTCGGCGCCGACCATCGATGCGAATCGTCGTCTCCTCTATGTGGCGACCGGGAACGCCTACAGTGCACCGGCCACGTCTTCGAGCGACGCCGTCGTCGCATTGGATCTTGCGACGGGCGCGATTCGCTGGACGCGGCAGGTCACAGCGAACGATGTGTACATCTCCAGCTGTCGGGCAGGCAATCCCAATTGCCCCGAATCAGTCGGTCCCGATTTCGACTTCGGGAGTCCGCCGGTGCTTGCGCGCGCTGGTGGCCGGGACGTGATTGTGATTGGACAGAAGTCGGGTGTGGCGTTCGCGATGGACCCCGAGAAGAACGGGGAGATCCTCTGGCAGTATCGCGCCGGGCTGGGCAGCGCGCTTGGTGGAATCGAGTGGGGCGCGGCGACTGATGGCGAGCACGCCTACTTCGCGGTGTCGGACATCCAGACCAAGCAGCCGGGAGGTCTTCACGCCGTCAATCTCACGACCGGGACGCGCGCCTGGTTTACACCGCCACCTGCACCGACCTGCGGTTCCGTGCCCGGGTGCAATGGCGCACAGTCGGCGGCCGTGACCGCCATCGCCGGCGCCGTATTCTCGGGATCCAACGATGGCTCCTTGCGGGCGTATTCGACCTCAACCGGCGAAGTGCTGTGGGAATTCGACAGCAATCGCGAATTCACCACGGTCAACGGGGTGCCAGCGAGAGGTGCCTCGATGATCGGCCCTGGTGCCGTCGTCGCCGGTGGTATGGTGTTCGTCAACTCGGGATACGGGGCGTTTGGCAGCAGACCCGGAAACGTGTTACTGGCCTTCGGCCCGGAGTAGATCGATGAGACCTGACAGCCTTCGCCAGGTTGTGTTCCTCGTGGCAGTTGCTCTCTCGGGCGCGGGGGCGCTGGCGCTCAGCGGCGGTGTGGCCGCACAGAGCGCCGCATCGCCGACGTTCAGCCGGGACATCGCGCCCATCTTCTATAACAAGTGCGTCGGCTGCCATCGTCCTGGCGAAGTCGCGCCGATGTCGCTCATCACGTACCGCGATGCACGGCCATGGGCGAGCGCGATCCGCGAGAAGGTGACGACGCGGGTCATGCCGCCGTGGCACGCCGACAGACAATACGGATCCTTCCGCAACGATCTCAGCCTCACGCAGAGAGAGATCGACACCATTGCGAGCTGGGTGGCTGGCGGCGCGAGCGAAGGCAATCCATCCGATCTTCCCGCACTGCCGAAGTTCCCTGAGGGCTGGCAGATTGGCACGCCCGATCGCGTGTTCGAGATGCAGGCCGACTATCAGATACCCGCGACCGGGACGATCGACTATCAGTACTTCGAGGTCCCGACCAACTTCACCGAGGATCGGTGGATGCAGGCGGGTGAGGTCCGCGCGGGTGATCGCGCTCACGTCCATCACATCATCGTTTACGTGAGGGAACCAAAGCCGAGTGCTCGCCCGAGCGTTGTCAGGATCAGGCCGATTCTGCCCGCCGGCGTGGCCCCACCTGTGCCGCCGCCGGCGCGCGAGCCGGCAACCACGGACGCATCGGCACGCTCGGCGGCGCCCGGTGGTGGCGATGCCATGCTGGTGAATTGGGCCGTCGGCGAGGACGCTCCGGTTTATCTGGCCGGTACTGCGAAACGGATCCCTGCCGGCTCGACGTTGATCTTTCAAGTGCATTACACGACGAACGGCAAGCCGGGTGTCGATCGTTCGCGCATCGGCCTGATCTTCGCGAAAGAACCGCCTCGCCAGGAGATTCGCACCGGCATAATCGCCAACCCCGTGTTTGCGATTCCCGCGGGCGCTGCCAACCACGAGGTCGAGGCGGAGGCGAGTTTCGGCGAGGACGTCAGAATCTGGACGATGCATCCGCACATGCATCTCCGCGGCAAGGACATGACCTACACCGCCATCTACCCTGATGGTCGCAACGAAGTCGTGCTGCGGGTTCCGAAGTTTGACTTCGGCTGGCAGACCGACTACTGGTTGGCGGAACCGCTCACGCTACCGAAGGGCTCGAAGCTACACGTCCGCGCGCACTTCGACAACTCCACTGCGAATCGAAGCAACCCGGATCCGACGAAGGTGGTGCGCTGGGGCGATCAGACGTGGGAGGAGATGATGATCGGCTTCTTCACGTACACCGTCGAGGGGCAACCGGCGCGGAGTTCTCTGCAGTAGTTCCCGATAAGGCACCGGGTGTGATTTCATGCGTCTTATGAGGAAATCACACCCGGTGTCGTTTATTGCGTGGTGACACCAAACCCGTCGATCTGGATATCCATACCGTGGCCGATGCGAAGGCCGTAGACGCCATCCGTATCGATCGCGCTCGCAGGATGACTGGCGACTTCTTTCCCATTCGCCATGAAGCTGACGCGCCCATTGGCCACTTGAATCGATAGCTCGTTTTTCTGCACACCGCCCACACGACCCGCGACCGCAGGATTCGCGGCCCAGTCACCGGCGACGTTGCTCGTTCCGGTGCCGTCGCGTTTTTTGATCAGGAATTGAGCGTCCTCCCGGATCACGAAGTAGCTGTACTTCTGAGTGTCCTGATCGAGGTTCGTGCCGCCGATGAATAGCCCGTACGCAACCGGGTGGCTAGGCGGCTTGGTCACTGTGAACGTCGCCTTCACTGTGTAGTTGCCCGATGCCATCTGCTGCGGATCCCAGAAGATGATGTTGGGACCCGTCGTCGCGTGCAGCCCACCGTTCATCGGGCTGAATTTCAATCCAGTCGAGGGCTCCTTGATATCGTCGACTCGAGCCCACCATCCCGGTACCTCGACGCCGTTACCAGCGATCGGTCTGGGTGGCGGCGGTGCTCCTCCGGCACCGCGACCCCGCTGAGCCTGACCAATCGCCACGAACGACAAGGCGAGAATGACAACCGAGGCGAGCCACTTCCGCATGGATCCTCCACTACGCCGCGCAGGCTCGACCTGCGCGGTCCCGAGATCCTATAGCAGTTTTCGTTGATGCGTAGCCCGGTCCTTTGTCCGTATCGCTTCCCGCCTGGTCCGTTCTTGGTCCATGGTCCCCATCATGCGACGTGACTCTGGACTACAGGACGGACCAGAGACTCAAGGCCTAAAGGACGACATCGGTGGCGCCGATGGGACGGCCCGCGAGGCGAGCGCGAGTCCCCACACGGTGACCAGACCGATTGCGAGGTTCATGCGAAGGCTGGCGTGAACGCGGGCGCCGATCAGGACCTCGCTGATCGACAACACCAGAAAGGCGACAACGGCCCAGAGCGCACCAGCAACCGGCAGTCGCTCGCGCGCGCCGCCGCGTTTCCAGGCACGCACGAGTCTGCCGATGATCGCCCACCAAAAGTAGCTCCAGGCCAACAACCCGAGAATCCCCGTTTCAGCCAGCACGTGCAGATACACGTTGTGCGCGTGCCAGCCTTGTTGCCGAAAGTAGGGGTCAGCGGCGGTGCTCTCGAGCCTGTATGTCACCTCATCGTACGTGCCGAGCCCGGTGCCGGTGATCGGCCGCGAACGAAAGAGATGGACCGCATCGCGCCATGCATTGAGCCGCATTCCGATACCTGGGTTGCGGTCGGGTTCGAGAATCGTGGAGATCACGTAACGAGTCATCCGGTCACTGCGAGCGGCTACTCCGGCTGCGATGGCGGCACCCACCGTCAGGACCAGGAGCCCCTTGCGCCAATGTGCGGGATTGAAGATCCATACCCCGACCGTCGCCAGGGCAAAGGCAATCGTTCCCATCCTGGAGAAAAGGAGAAACGTGGCGATACCAGTGATGGCCCATGTGATTCCATAAAGGGCAGCCGGCAGCTTCCGCGGCTCACCCAACGCGCGGACGAGCAGGAGCGGAGCCAGCAAGTTGAAGATCCACGCCAGCTGAAGCTTGCCAATCCAGGCGTTGTTGACGACCTGAAACGCGACGACGTTCAGACCTTCGTCACGCCGCCAGAGGATGACGCGCACGGCCAGCAGCAATACCGCCACCGCCATGACCGGCCAGATGGCGCGTGACACGCGGTCGTCCTCGAGAAGCAGCGCAAAGATCCAGCAGGCGCCGACGATGCCGAGCACTGCGATAAAGGCGCTCGCGCTCAGCGTGTGGATCTCAGACGTGATCGTCGAGAGGAAAAATGCGCCGAGCAGCACCGCTAGCGGTGTGACGATAAAGCGAAGATGGGGAAGGCGCCATGACTTCACGCCGCCGCCAGCGATCGTGCAGGCGGCTCCCGCGGCAAGGAGCACCAGGTACAGCCAGGTCCACGACAGGAAGGGAAACGGCGTGGGCCATCTCGACGCGGTGACGGACGTCGACGGACCGTCGCCGGTGATCATGAAGAACAGTCCCGCCAAAAAGAACCAAAGCCCGGCTAGTGTCACTATGCGAGAGGGCGTGCCATGGGAGAGGACGAAGGACACCTTCGTCGCATGCGCCACTTAGCAGGCGGCATGGGCGCGAATTATACTGACTCGCT
>JBKPNV010000023.1:0-19642 GCA_046732795.1 Acidobacteriota bacterium | reverse complement strand
GAGTCCCTCGGCGACGAGGTTCTCGCCGGCCCTGAAGGTCGCCGGCAGCATCCTGGCCGAATCCACGCTGCCGAAGCGTGAGGTCGTGATCATCAGCGACTTTCAACGCAGTGGGTGGCGCGGTGAGGAAGGCGCCAAGCTGCCCGAAGGCACGACGCTGACGCCGGTGGCCATACAGGATTCGGCAGACAAGCCGAATCTCAGCGTGACGGGTGTGACGTTCACGCGTTCGTCCTTTTCCGATCAGCAGCGCATCGTTGTCACCGCGGGCGTCACCAATCGAACGGAACAGAAAGTCTCGGGCGGCTCGATGACTCTCGAAGTCGGCGGGCTCATGGTTGGCACCAAGCCCGTCGCCGTCGAAGCCGGCAGCAGCGCATCGGTTGTCTTCGACCCATTCACGGTGAGCGGCCGCAACACGCGCGCGAGTGTGCGGTTGTCCGAGGACGCGCTCGCGGCGGACAACACGTTCAACTTCGTGGTCTCGCCGATCGAGCCCGTCCGCATCACCCTCGTGGATCGTGGCAACGCGTCCTCTGCGCTCTATCTCACCCGGGTCTTGTCCATCGGTGACGCACCGAAGTTTGAAACCGTGATCCGTCAGCCTGATGCGGTGTCGGACGAGGATCTCCGGCGCAGCGCCGTCGTCGTACTGAACGACATCGAGGTCGGCGATCCGCTCGCCAAGAGGCTCGCGCGGTACGTCGAGCAAGGCGGTGGGATGTTCGTGGCGACCGGACCGCGCGCGCGATGGCCGCAGGATGTGGACATGCTTCCCGCGACGATCGGGCAGCCGGTCGATCGTACGCGCGGCGATGCTGCACGAGTCGGCGGGCTGGAGTACGGCCACCCCGTGTTCGAGCCATTCCGTGCCCCGCGCAGCGGAGATTTCTCCGCGATTCCTGTCTACGGGTATCGCAACCTGACGGCGGCGATGGGCGCGCAGGTGCTGGCGCGCTTCGACGCCGGGACACCAGCCGTGCTCGAGCGCCGCGTGGGACGTGGCCGCGTGCTGCTGTGGGGATCGACGCTCGACGTGTCCTGGAGTGACCTGCCGACCAAACCCGTGTTCCTTCCATTCGTGCACCAGTCGATTCGGCACCTGGCGGGATACACAGAGCCACAGCCCTGGCTGACCGTGGGTCAGGTGTTCAATACGTCCGCCGTCGCGGCGCGCGGGAATGCGGCTCAGCGCGTGGTGCTCACACCGTCAGGACGCCGGCTCCCGCTCGACGACGAGGGAACAGACGTTCTCGAGCTCACGGAACAGGGTTTCTATGAAGTGCGGGGCGACGCGAATCAAGCCGATGCGATCGTGGCCGCGAACGTCGATCCGGCCGAGGCGGACCTGACGCCCATGGATCCCAACGAAATCCGGGCAGCTGCGGTGGGCGCCGACCCCGAATCAGCCGGAACGCCGAGCGGCGTCCCGTTGACGCCGGAAGCCCGGGAGAAGAATCAGCGGTTGTGGTGGTATCTGCTGGTGCTGGGCATCGTGTTGCTCGGCGTGGATACGGTCCTGTCCAACCGTATGGCGAAGGCGTAAACTACGAGCAACCGGCAACGAGCCAGCCTGGAGGCCCCTCATGCTCGAGTATCTGCGACGTGCTTCTGTGCCGACGGATCTCATCGGCATCATTGCGGAAGTACGACGCCGCTGGCGTATGAAGCTCGCGCTTCGCGGCGTGGTTCGCGTCCTCGGCGTGTTGCTGGTTTTCTTCCTGGTCGCGGCTGCCCTGATGCAGTGGGACCGGTTCAGCCCGGTGTCCATCGTGCTGGCCCGCGTGTCGCTGGCGCTCACCGTCATCGGCTCCGTTTACTGGTTCCTCTTTCGCCCCTTGCGTCAGCGCGTCACCGATGAACAGGTGGCGCTGTACCTGGAGGAACACGAGCCCACACTTCAGGCGACGCTGTTGAGCGCGGTGGAATCGAGTCGAACGGGCAGCGAGTCCGAGTCCGCCGACCTGGTGAAGCGCGTGATCGAACAGGCGCTCGAGGCCTGCGCGCGCCTCAACGCCGCGCATCGCGTCGAGATGCAGCCGCTGCAGCGGAACGCCGCCGCGCTCGGCGCCGTTGCCGTGTTCGCCGTGGTGGCCGTCGCAGTCGGACCTGCGTTCCTGCGTCATGCGCTGTCCGCGATGTTGCGCGTCGCGAGCGTCCAGGCCGCCTCCCCCTACCGGATCGAAGTGACACCCGGAAACGCCACGGTTCCGAAAGGCGCGGATCAGACGATCACCGCCGCGCTGATTGGGTTCGCCTCCGAGGACGTCGTTCTGATGGTGCGCCGCACGCCCACCGGCGAGTTCGAGCCGGTGCCGCTCGCGCGCAACGAAGATGGGAAGTACGAAGGAGCGGTATTCGATGTCACGACTCCGACCTGGTACCAGGTCGTGGCAGACGGCGTCCAGTCGCCTATCCATACGCTGCAGGTCGTCGACGTACCTTACGTCCAGCGGCTGGAGATCGAGTACCACTTCCCGGCTTACACCGCGCTCGAGCCGCAGAAGATCGAGGATGGCGGCGACATCGCCGTGCTGCGGGGTACGGATGTCCTGCTCCACATCTTCCCGACGATGAAGACGCCGGGTGGACGGATCACGCTGAACGAAAAGGACTCGCTCGAGTTGACCCCGCAGGCCGATGGCTCGCTGACGGCGTCGTTCAAGGCCGAGCGTGACGGCTCGTATCGCGTGGAGCTCAAGGCGCCGTCGGGTGAGATGGTCGTCGCCTCGCCGCAGTACACGATCGATGTGCTCGACGATCAGGCGCCCTCGGTGTCGTTCAACCGGCCCGGCCGCGATACGTCGGTGTCCTCGATCGAAGAGGTGTTCGTCGAAGCGGCGGCCGAAGACGATTTCGGCATCCGCAATCTCGAGCTGGTTTACTCAGTCAACGGCGGTCCCGAGAAAGTTCTTAAGCTGTTCTCGGGGACATCGCGATTGCCGGAGGTGACGGCCGGTCACACGTTCTATCTGGAGGAACTCGGCGTCGAAACCGGTGACTCAGTGTCGTACTACGCGCGGGCCTCGGACAACGACGCGAGCGGTGCGAAAACGGCATCGAGCAATCTGTATTTCCTGCGCATCCGGCCGTTCAAGAAAGACTTCAAGCAGGCGCAGTCGCAGGGCGGTGGCGGCGGTGGGGGCGGCGGTGGCGCCGGACAGGTCGAGGCGCTCTCCGAGCAGCAGCGGCAGATCATCTCCGCAACGTTCAACGTGCAGCGTGATAAGCCGAAGCTCAATGCGGCCAAGCTGCGCGAGAACTCGACTGTCGTATCGCTCTCACAGCAACGGTTGCGCGAACAGGTGGAGGGTCTCCTCACGCGCATGAACAGCCAGCTCGTCGAGCGCGATCCCGCGTTTGCCAAGATTGCGGAACTGCTCCCGCAGGCGGTGTCGGCGATGAAGGAGGCCGAAGGAAAGTTGAGCGCCGCGACGCCGGATCAGGCGCTGCAGCCCGAGAACAAGGCGCTCCAGGTCCTGCAGAAGGCCGAAGAGGAGTACGAGACGCAGATCAGCGTGAACCGTCAGCAGGGTGGCGGCGGCGGTGGTGGCGGCGGCGCGATGCAACAGGAGCTGGCCGAGATCTTCGAGCAGGAGCTCGACCAGATGGCCAATCGTTACGAGACGGCCAATCAGGCGTCGGAACAGCAGAACGACCGCGAAGTGGACGAGCTGCTCGAGAAGCTGAAGGAGCTCGCGCGTCGGCAGGAACAGGAAGCCGAGCGTCAACGGCGGCGCGCGCTCCAGGGTCAGGGCGGCGGCGGCGGTGGCAGCGCGCAGCAGCGCGCGCTCGCAGAGCAGGCAGAAGAAGCCGCGCGGCGGCTGGAGCGACTCGCTCGTGAAGAGCAGCGGCCCGAGCTGCAGGAAGCGGCGCGTCAGGCTCGCGAAGCCGCCGATGCCATGCGGCGCGCGGCGGCGGGTGGCGATGCTAACTCGCAGGCTCAGGCACAGGCGGCTCTCGAGCGATTGCGCGAAACCGAGAAGCGGTTGCAGCGATCGTTGACGCAGCGCGCCGAACGCGACATTGCCGATGCGCGACGCGACGCCGAAGATATCGCGCGTCAGCAGCAGGAGATTGCCGATCAAGTCCGTCAGCTGGCGGCCAATCCCTCGGCTCGCACGCAGGCTGCTCGCCAAATCAACGAGAAGAAGGATCAGCTCGAACAGAAGCTCGGCAAGCTCGAAGGCGATCTCGACGAGGCCGCTCGCGATGCGAGCCGCGAGGAACGTCCGGCGTCGCGCAAGATGGCGGAGGCCGCAGGCGCGATTCGGGACAACCGGCTGCGTGACGCGGTGCGTTATTCGAAAGCGCTCGTGAGCCGGGGGTCGAACCAGCAGGCGAATGCCGCGGAAGGCGACATCTCGCGCGGGATCGATGAGATGCGTCAGCGTCTGAACGAAGCGCAGGCTGCGCTCGGGCAGGGTGCGCCGGGAGATAAACGTGAAGATGCGCAGCGCCGCGCCGAGCGTCTCGCTCGTGCGGCTGAATCACTGCAGGAGCGGACGCGAGAGCGGGCGACGCGCGATCAGAACGGCCGTCAACAGGGCTCCGAAGGTCAACAGGCCAGCAAAGGTCAGCAGGGCCAGGGTCAACAAGGACAGGGCGAACAGGGGCAGGGTCAAAAAGGTGAAGGCCAGCAGGGTGAAGGCCAGCAGGGTGGCGACGGCCAGGATGGCGGCCAGCAGGCCGGCAATGGCGGCGGCCAGCGCGGTGGTGATGCGCGCAACGGGGGTGGCCGCTACGCGGCTGGTGGCTACGATCGCGGCGGCGCCTGGAGAGGCGGAGCCACGTGGGGTGGCTGGTGGGAAGGTGGCAACGTCCGCCTGACTCCCGAGGACATCCGTCAGCTGCGCAACGAGGCCCGTCAGTACGCCGGCGAGGCGCAGGACCTGCGGGGTGTGTTGCGCGGCGAGAACATCGATCCGCGCGAGCTCGATGAAATCGTGAACGCGCTGCGTAAGCTGCAGGACGATCGCGTCTATCAGAACGTCGAAGAACTGGCGCGTCTGCAGGCGTTCGTGGCCGACAGTCTCAAGCGCTTCGAGTTCGGCTTGCGCCGTCAGCTCGACGCGAACACCGGCGCCATCGTGCTGTCCGGATCCGACGAGGTACCGGAATCCTTCCGCAAGCTCGTCGAACAGTACTACCGGTCTCTCGGCCAAGCACCGCGGTGAGATTTCGCGACGGTGAAGCTTCGCCGCAGAGCGCCGGGCTTCACGTGGCGAAGCCCGGCTTCGCTTCACCGCCAGCAGTGTTGGCTGGCCCCGCTCCGCGGGGCCCAGACATCGCCGAAGGCGGAGCGTCGGCTTGAAACCTGGCTTCATTCGTAGCAGTGTTCGCCTTCGGAGATGTGTGGTGGCCGTCGCGCTCGTGATCTGCCTCGCGAGCGCGGCGGCCGCGCAATTCGGCCGCGGGTTCGGCTTCGGCTTCCGCAGCCGCTTCCCTCCACGTTTTCCCAAAGCTGACACGTTTGGTCAGGGGTTTAACTTTTGTCGCGGTATTTACACCAGTACACGTGGTGAGGCCGGGGGCCAGGGGTGGTCGACCGACTACCCGGACGCCGATCTCAATTTCTCGATACGGCTGTCCGAGCTGACGAGAACGAGGGTCAAGTTCGACACCGACGGCCGGCCGGAATTCATCACCGTGCGCCTGACCGACGATGCGCTGTTCCAGTGTCCGTACCTGCACATGGAGGACGTGGGCACGGCGACGTTCAACCCGCGCGAGGTCGAGACGCTGCGCGCGTACCTCATGAAAGGCGGCTTCCTGTGGGTCGACGACTTCTGGGGCACCTACGCGTGGGCCGATTGGGTGAGGGAAATCGGCCGCGTGCTGCCGCCGGAGGAGTATCCGATCCAGGATCTGACGCCGTCGCACCCGATCTACCGCACGCAATTTCAGATCAACGAATTCCCCCAGATACCGTCGATCCAGGCGTGGCGTGGCAACCCGCACGAGACATCGGAGCGCGGCGCAGACAGCGCAGAGCCCCACTTCCGCGCGATCTTCGACAAGCACGGCAACATCATGGTGTTGATGACGCACAACACCGACATTTCGGACGCGTGGGAGAGAGAAGGAGAAGATCCACGCTACTTCTACCAGTTCTCGCCTCGGGGGTATGCGGTTGGGATCAACGCGATCCTGTACGCCATGACTCACTGATCGCCACGTGCATCCTCAGCTCGACGAGATCATCAGCGAGTTCAACTCGGCATCGATCAGACTGCGGAGCCTGCACCGCGCGCTGAGTCCCGAGCGCTGGGCCCGCCGCCCCTCGCCGGAAAGCTGGTCTCCGGGAGAGTGCGTGGCACATCTGAACCTGACTGCAACTGGAATGCTTCCGTTGCTGCGGCAGGGACTCGAGGATGCGCGGCGCAGCGGACGTGCGGCGCCGCCCAGTTATCGGCGAGACCTGGTGGGATGGCTGCTGTGGCGCAGCATCAGCAGCCCCGGCCGGTTCAAGTCGAAAACGATACCGGCATTCGTTCCATCGAGCGATCGCTCCGCCGGCGAGATCATGGCCGAGTTCGACCGTCTGCAGGCGGAGCAGATCGCTGTCACGCTCGAGGCCGACGGGTTGCCGATCGACCGCGTCAAGATGATCTCTCCCTTCAACACCAGCGTTCGCTACAACATCTTCTCGGCCCTGTCGATTCTTCCACGCCATCAACATCGACACCTGTGGCAGGCGGAGCAGGCGAGCCGCTGACGACCGGCTACAATCAACAGCGTGGGACAACCTGCCGGCATCAAGATCTGCACCACGATTCTCGATGCCATCGGCAACACGCCGATGGTTCGCGTCAACGCGGTCACCCGGGCAGTAACCGAGGCGACGGTCCTCGTCAAGCTCGAGACGTTCAATCCCGGAAACTCGATCAAGGACCGCATCGCCTTGCGGATGATCGAGGACGCCGAACGCTCGGGTCAGCTCAAGCCCGGGGGAACGATCGTCGAGGGTACGTCGGGGAACACCGGCATGGGGTTGGCCATCGTGGCCGCTATCAAGGGATATCGTTGCATCTTCACGACGACGGATAAGCAGTCGAAGGAGAAGATCGATGCGCTGAAGGCGTTTGGCGCCGAAGTGATCGTGTGCCCGACCGACGTCGATCCGGAGGATCCGCGCTCGTACTACTCAGTGTCTTCACGCCTGCAGCGGGAGATCCCCGGCGCGTGGAAGGCGAACCAGTACGACAATCCCTCGAATACCGCGGTGCATTACGAGCAGACGGCCCCTGAGATCTGGGATCAGACGAGCGGTACCGTTACGCACTTGGTCGTCGGCGTCGGGACCGGCGGCACCATCAGCGGTATCGGGCGCTACCTCAAGGAGCGCAATTCGAGGATCAAGGTATGGGGGATCGATACGTACGGGTCGGTGTTCAAGAAATACAAGGAGACGGGGATCTTCGACAAGAACGAGATTTACCCGTACATCACCGAGGGCATCGGCGAGGATTTCATTCCGGGCAACGTCGACTTCGACATCATCGATCATTTCGAGAAGGTGACCGACAAGGACGCCGCGATCATGACGCGGCGGCTGGCCCGCGAAGAGGGTATCTTCGCCGGCAATTCAGCAGGCGCCGCGATGGCCGGCGTGATTCAGCTCGCCGAGCATTTCAGGAAAGGTGACGTCGTCGTGGTGGTCTTTCACGACCACGGTTCGCGCTACATGGGGAAGATGTACAACGACGAGTGGATGGGCGCGAGGGGATTCCTCGAAGTGACCGGCACCACGGCGCGGGATCTCGTGGCCGCCGGCGTCTCGGGCGAGCTGTTCACCGTAGAGGCCGCGCACTCAGTCGAGGAAGCGGCGAAGCTGATGAGCCTGCATGACTTCTCACAGGTGTCGATCACCAAGGAAGGCCGCATCATCGGCTCCCTGAACGAGACACATCTCTATGAGGAGATCGTCCGGAGCCCCGGCGTGAAGAAGGAGCCGGTCGAGGCCATCATGCAGCCGGCCTTCCCGTTCGTCGATATCTCCACGCCGCTCGAACTGCTGGCCACGATGATCACGCCGGGGAATCCGGCCGTCCTGATTCGCGACTTCAAGACCGACAAGACGTTCATCATCACGCGTTCGGATGTCATTCGCGTGTTGATGTAGGTCGTGTCGTGCGCGTCATGCGATTCTGCGTACGAAACTGGCGCGCGGCGCCGCGGACACGAAGCTCTGACGCTCCAGGTTCTCGAACTGCGCCTTGGTTCTCCCCGCAGACACGGTCGCAATTTCTGGCGCGCCTCCGGTCGCAGGAAAGACACGGCTCAACTCAGCTTGAAACAGGATGTCTGCCCGGCCGGAGACTAAGAAATGACGAGCCCGAGTCGTTTCGTTTTTGACGCTGCCGCAGACAGGAGGCACTCGACTGCAAAGCCCCCCGCGGCCATACCTTACCGCGGCGATTGTGGTCGGAGCATGTCCCTGATTTCAGGATGCCCGCCGTAGTCCGCCCAGGCCGCGGGCGTTTGGCCAACCTTCGTATCCTTGATCTGGGTATCGGCGCCGTGTGCGACGAGAAACTGGACCATCGCTCGATGGCCATTGAGCGCCGCGTAGTGCAACGCCGTGCCGGAGTAATCGAAGCCTCCGGGGATGGCGTCGAGCCGGGCACCCTTCGCCAGCAGGAGCGTGGCCGCTTCGATGTGGCCGTGCATGCAGGCAAAGACGAATGCGTTGTCGATGATGCCCTGTCGGTCCTGCGCGAAAGAAGAGAACTTCGCGGCCAGCGCGTCTTTGCCGGGGCGATCGAAGTTCGAGTGTTCGATGACCGTCAGGTCGCCCCACGGCCAATTGACAGTGCCAGCTTCTGGCCGCAGGCTGCCGTCGCTGGCAAAGAAGGTCTCGATCAGATCTGTGCGGCCGAGTCCGGCGGCGACGCGCAAGTTGTGAATCGTGGCACCACGCCGCAGGAGCAAGTCAACCGTGCCCTGACTACTCCAATACAACGCCTCTTCCAAAGGGGACCAGCCACCGGTGCCGTCGATTGCCGCGCCGCGGTCCAGCAGCAATGCGGTAGCCGCGACGTTGTTGCAGCTGGCGGCGGCACAGAGCGGTCCATTGATGTCCGCGCCCGCGTCAATGAGGACGTTGGCCATGTCGAGTTGCTTCGGGTTGTCCCTCGCATCGAGAACCAGGCATTGCAGCAACGTCGGATGGCTGGTGGACGAGCGTGACGTTGCCAGTGTGGCATCGGCCTGGACCAGCGCGCGGAGTCGGTCCACGTCACCAGACTTGATCGCGCTGATCGCGGCATCGAACTTCGCATCCACGGCGCCCTCCTCGAGGAACTACTCGATCGCCTTCACGATGTCCTCGACCACCTTCTTGGCGTCGCCGAAAACCATCATCGTACGGTCCATGTAGAACAGCGGGTTGTCGATGCCGGCATAACCGGACGCCATCGATCGCTTGTTCACAATCACCGTGTGCGCTTTGTGCGCCTCGAGGATCGGCATGCCATAGATCGGGCTGCCGGGCTGTTCGGCGAGAGGGTTGACGACGTCGTTGGCGCCGAGCACGAACGCGATATCCGTGCTGCCGAAGTCGCCATTGATCTCGTCCATTTCCTGGACTTCTTCGTACGGCACTTCGGCCTCAGCGAGCAGGACGTTCATGTGTCCGGGCATGCGGCCCGCCACGGGGTGAATGGCATATCGAACGTTGACGCCCTTTGCGGCGAGCTTGTGAGCCATTTCCTTGACGGCGTGCTGGGCACGCGCCACTGCCAGGCCGTAGCCTGGAATGATGATCACGCTCTCGGCGTTTCCCAGCAGGAATGCCACGTCCTCCGGCGATCCCGACTTGACACTCTTCTGCTGTGTCTCAGCGGATGCGACGCCTTCCGCGCCGCCGAAGCCGCCAAGGATGACGCTGAAGAACGAGCGATTCATTGCCTTGCACATGATGTACGACAGGATGGCGCCCGAGGAGCCGACCAGAGAGCCGGCGACGATGAGCAGTGGGTTGTTGAGTGAGAACCCGATGCCAGACGCGGCCCATCCCGAGTAGCTGTTCAACATCGAGATCACGACCGGCATGTCGGCACCACCGATCGGGATGATCATCAATACGCCGAGAACGAAGGCGATCGCCGTCATCGCGACGAAGGGTGACCAGTGCGCCGGCGGAGCGGCGACGACGAAGACGATCCCGAAACCGATCATCGCAAACGCCAGGAGCAGGTTCACGATATGCTGACCCTTGAAGATGACCGGCGCGCTCGAGAACAGCCTCGACACCTTACCCAGTCCGGCAAGCTTGCCGAACGCGATCACCGATCCCGAGAAGGTCATGGCGCCGACGAACGTGCCGATGAACAGTTCGACGCGATTGCCCGCCGGAATCGGATCGCCGATGTTGAACGCCGCTGGATCGTTGACGACGGCGATTGCAATGAGCACTGCCGCCAGACCAACCAGCGAGTGCATCGCGGCGACCAGTTCCGGCATCTGCGTCATCTGCACGCGCCGGGCAACGATCCATCCCGCGATACCGCCGAGCGCAAGCGCGCCAATCGTGAGGTCGATGCGCCGGGTGATCGCCAGCGTCGTGAGAACGGCGAGCGTCATTCCGGCGATGCCGAAGCGATTGCCGCGGCGAGCCGTCAGTGGATGAGAGAGACCCTTGAGGGCGAGGATGAAAAGCACGCTCGCCGCGAGATACGACAGCGCAACCTGATTCGGTGACATGGCGTTGGTCACCGAGGCTTCTCCACGCGCTCTTTCTTCTTGAACATCTCGAGCATTCGCTCGGTGACGAGGAAGCCGCCGAATGTATTGATAGCCACGAGCGCCACCGCAATCGCGCCCAGGATAGCGCCGCGGTCCAGCGGGCCGGGTCCCGCCGCGAGAATGGCGCCAACCACGATCACCGAGCTGATCGCATTGGTCACGCTCATGAGCGGCGTGTGCAGCGCTGGCGTGACATTCCACACGACGTGATAGCCGACAAAGATGGCCAGCACGAAGACCATCAGATTGGTCACGATTGGGTCGACGGCGACTCCGTGCACGTCAGTTCCTGACCGCCGCGCCGTCGATGCACACGAGCGTCGCCGCGAGGATTTCGTCCGAGCGATTCAGGGTGAGCTCGCCGGTCTTGGGGTCGAGCAGGAGGGCCGTGAAATTGAGCAGGTTACGCGCGTAGAGCGCGCTCGAGTCTGCGGCCAGCGTCGCCGGGAGATTCGACGGAGCGACGATTTTCACCCCGTGATGATCGACGACGACGTCCTTCTTGCTCAGGCTGCAGTTGCCACCCTGCGTGACCGCCATATCGACGATGACAGAACCTGGCTTCATGCCGGATACGGTGTCCTCGGGCAGCAGCACCGGTGCCCGCCGGCCGGGGACGAGAGCAGTCGTGATGACGATATCTGCCGCCTTCGCGCGTTCAGCAATCAAGGTCGCCTGCCGGCGCTTGTAGTCGTCGCTCATTTCGCGCGCGTAGCCGCCGGCGCTCTCCTGCGCTTTCTTCTCCTCGTCCGACAACGCGACTTCGACGAACTTGGCCCCGAGCGACTCCACTTCGTTCTTGACCGCCGGCCGGACGTCGAACGCCTCGATCGTCGCCCCCAGCCGCCTGGCGGTCGCAATGGCCTGCAGTCCCGCCACGCCGGCGCCAAGCACGAGAACCCTCGCGGCCTTGACCGTGCCTGCGGCCGTCATCAGCATCGGCATGAAACGGCCGTACTCGTAGGCGGCAATCAGCACGGCTTTGTATCCCGCGATGTTGGCCTGCGACGACAGGACGTCCATCGTCTGGGCGCGCGTGATGCGCGGCAGGAGTTCCATGGCGAATGCGGTGACACCGGTCCGGGCGAGCGCGTCGACACCCTCGTGAGGTGAGAGAAGTCCGATGAGGATCGTCCCGTGACGAAGCGACGGCAGTTCCGACTCGGCCGGCCGGCGGACTTTGAGGATGATGTCGGCAGTCTTGTAAACGTCGGCCGCGCACCCCAGTGTCGCGCCTGCCGCCGCGAAGCTCGCGTCGGGAATGCTGGCGCACACGCCAGCGTTGTGCTCGACGATGACACTATGACGGCCGCCCGTCGTGAGCTTCTTGACGGTGTCCGGTGTCGCGGCTACACGTGTTTCCCCCGGATAGACTTCGGCAGGAATGCCGATTCGCATCAGTTACTCCAGAACTCGCTTGTGTTCGTCCCCTTGATTGCATCATTCCCGTTGGAATCGGCCGGAGTCTCGCCGCGGGCCTACGCGGAAAGCCTCAACACAAGCGGGCGATAGAGTAAACGCCTCCGGTCGCACCCGGGTCTGCTGCACGACTACGGACCGGCTGCGTGCTGCAAAACAATTTTATACGCGACTGCGGAAGGCCAACGCGCAAAGCCCAACTCCCAAGGGCCCTGGCTTATCGGGAATTTGGGCGTTGGGGATTGGGAGTTGACAGGCTCGTCTGGGTCTTCGTAGCGAGCTCTATTGGAACGTGTTGCACGAATCGACGCGGCCGGACTCGAGTCCCCGGCGCAGCCATTCGACGCGCTGCTCAGACGATCCGTGCGTGAAGGATTCAGGGACGACAGTGCCTTGCGTCTGCCGCTGCAGACGGTCGTCGCCGATGGCCGCCGCCGCGCGCAGACCCTCCTCGGCATCACCGGGCTCGAGCAGCCCTTCGCGCGATGCATAGTGTCCCCATACACCTGCATAACAGTCAGCCTGCAACTCCTGGCGAACTGAGAGCGCGTTCGCGTTGCGCTCGCCGGCGCGCTGCCTCGCCGCCTGCAGTTGACTGGACACACCCGTCAGCGTCTGCACGTGATGCCCGATCTCGTGCGCCACGACATACGCCTGCGCAAAGTCTCCGGGAGCACCGAATCGCTCATCGAGCTCCCTGAAGAACGAGAGGTCGAGATACACCTTGCGATCGGATGGGCAGTAGAACGGTCCCATTGCAGCCTGGCCCAGACCACACGCCGACTGTGTCGCGTTGCTGAACAGCACGAGCACCGGCGGCTCGTACGACTCACGGCTCTCGCCGAAGATCCGGGTCCACGTCGTCTCGGTGTCCTTGAGGACGACCGATACGAATTCGGCTTGAGGGTCGTCTGCCGGTACACCGCCGGGTGCAACCGTGTCTGAGGTCGAAGTCGAGTTGATCAGATCAACAGGGTTCGTTCCGGTCAGTGCCGAGATGAGCAGGAGCAGTACCAGGCCGCCGAGACCGCCACCGACGGCCATTCCGCCACCTGACATACCGCGACGGTCCTCGATGTTCGTACTCCCCTCGCGACCTTGCCATTTCATGACAGCACCCTCCCACCGCAGCGGAAGATATTATGCTCGGCCATGGACCTTGGATTGAAAGATCGCGTGGCCATTGTCACGGGCTCGAGTAGAGGGCTCGGTTTTGCGAGTGCCCGCGCTCTTGTTGCTGAAGGATGTCGCGTCGTCATATGTGCTCGCACGCCTGAGACCTTGCAGGAAGCGCGCCGTCGATTGGTTGAGATTGCGTCTGACGACCATGTCCTGGCAGTCATCGCCGACGTCAGCCGGGAAGATGGGGTGCGGCTGCTCTTTGACCGCACGGTCGAGGCATTCGGCGGCATCGACGTACTGGTCAACAACGTTGGTGTCGGCAAGGGCGGAACCCTGCTCGACACTCCGGACGAGCTTTGGAGCGAGGCGATCGACCACACACTGATGCCAGCCATCCGTGCATCGCGCCTCGCGGTGCCGCATATGCAGAGACGCGGTGGCGGATCGATCATCATGGTCGCATCCATCTACGGCCGCGAGGCCGGCGGCCGGATGACGTACAACGTCGTCAAGGCCGCCGAGATCAGCCTCGCAAAATCATTGGCGCAGCAACTTGCGCCGATGAACATCCGCGTCAACAGCGTGTCGCCCGGCTCGATTATGTTCGAAGGAGGATCGTGGTGGAAGCGGCAGCAGGACGACCCGGCCGGGATCGCCGAGTTCGTGAAGCGGGAACTGCCGTTCGGTCGCTTTGGAAAGCCGGAGGAGGTAGGCGACGTTATCGCCTACCTCGCATCGTCGCGCGCCAGCTGGATCAGCGGCACGTCAGTCGTCGTGGATGGCTGCCAGAGTCGAGCCTTCTGACGGTTATTTCTTTTCCACTGTGATGTTGTTGAGGCGGACGGGCTCAGTCCCGTAGATCTCCATCTCCATTGCGTTCTTCTTCTTGTCAAAGGTGATCTGCGTGAACGGCGCCATCTTGCCTTCACCCTTCCCGTCTTTGATATGAATCTGAATGAGCAGGAACGGGTAGTCGGTCGTCCGCGGATTGTTGACCGTTTCACGGAAGCTCATTTGGCGATCGGTGGCGACGACAATCCGCTCACCGCCCTCGGGCAGCGGTTCGTGCCACGCGTATTTCAAATCCCAGCCCAGTCGGTAGTTCTGGGGATCGGGACCGCTCCAGCCGGGGATGTTGATGCGGCCTTTGGTGGGAAGCTTCTGCAGCGCCCGGAGCAGGTCGTCCTGTCCTTTAGGGACCGTCTGCAGGAGATTGGTGCGCTCCTCAGCGGTGGACCACCGGTCCAACACGATTTGGATAATGCCGTTCGCACCAGTCAGGTTGTTGCTCATGTTCACGGCAAACGCGCGCATGCGAATGGGCAACGTCACCTGTGCCGCGACCGGTTTCGCCGACGACAGGGCCAGCGCGAGGCAAAAAGCGAGACAAGCGGGGCGAACACAAGTCCGCATCATGGTAATCAGTCCTTTTCTGCAGCTCGGGTCAGGAGCGCCACTATTTTACGAATTCTTAATCTTCGCGCAGCGCCTGAATTGGTTCCACCAGAGCGGCCCGGGCCGCGGGAACGAGCGCGGCGATGGAGGCGACCAGCAGGACTGTTCCAATGACCCCCGCCAAGGTTGCCGGATCGGACGGCGAAACGCCGTAGAGCAGGCGCGAAAGCGTCCGTGACAGGACGAACGACAGGGCCAGCCCCGATATGCTGGCCATTCCCGCGACACGGAGACCGTGTCCCAGGAACTGCCTCAGAATGACCGTTCGGGCAGCGCCCAGGGCCAGGCGGATACCGATGGCGCGTCGCTGCTCGGCAACGGCGTACGAGAGAACACCGTAAATACCCACGATTCCAAGCACCAGTGCGATGAATCCCGCGATAGCCAACATCACGAGCATGAACGACGTGCGCGACATCGATTTGTTGTAGGTTTCTCCCAGCGTCTGCACTCGCGCCAGCGGTAGGTCCGGGCTGACAGACCAGACCGCCCGGCTCAGCTGTCTGAGCAGATCGTCGGAACCGGCCTGCCTGCTGCGGATCGCAAACGTCGTTTGCCGGGGAATGAAGGAACGCAGCGGCCCGAAGCCGTCCTGAATTCCCGCTCGCCAATACACGATCGCCGGCGGCGCCTGATCCACACCGCTGTCATAGATGTCGCCGACCACGCCCACGATCTCGTTCAACGGGCCAACGCGCCCGATCCGAACCCGCTTACCGATAGCGGCCGAGGATTCTCCCCAGAGCTCTCGTGCCATGCTGTGCGACACAACCACGACTCGCCGGCGTTCGAACACGTCGGCCCATGTGAAATCGCGCCCGGCGATCAAGGGAATACCCAACGTCTTGAACAACCCTGGCGCTACAGACTTGGACCTCCTCAACGGCGGAATGCCCTCGCCATACGTTTGGTCTTCGGCGGTGACCACCGTGTTGTTCTCGAACTCCATTTCCATCGGGAGCGCGGTTGCAAAAGCGGCGGAGGCAACGGCTGGAATCTTCTCGACCTCAGAGAGGATGTCACGCTGCATCTGCGCGACGCGCTCCGGGTCGGGGACTTGCGTCTCGGGAATCGAGATGCGAAACATCTGGACTTGTTCGGGCGCAACAAATCCTGGGTCGATGCTTCTCATCGCGAAAAAGCTTCGAATCATGAGACCGGCGGCAACCAGGAGGACGACGGCGAGAGCGACCTGCACGAAGACCAGCGCGTTCTGCGACCGATGCTTCCCACGATTGAGACCGAGCGTTCGGCTATCACCATGCGCCACGCCGTGAAGGTCGGTTGATCCGTTTCTGCCCGCATACTTCACGATCGGCAACAGTCCGAACAGCAGCGCCGAAACGAGAGACAGGGCGAGTGAGAACGCCAGCACCACGGGATCGATTGAGATTTCTGACAACCGTGGAAGGGTAGCGGGTCCAATCGTCACGAGGACCGAGAGGCCCACATAGGCGAGCGCAACGGCCACCGCTCCTCCCATCAGGGCGAGCGCCAGGCTTTCGACGAACAGTTGGCGCGCGATGTGACCCCACCCGGCGCCAAGCGCTGCGCGCACGGCGAGCTCGTGGCGGTGTCCTTCGCCACGCACCAGCAACAGATTGGCGACGTTCGCGCACGCAATCATCAGCACGATGCCGATCGTGCCCATCAGGATCCACAGCACTGGTCCGACGTCGCCAACGACGTCTTGCGCCACTGGCCGGAGTGCCGGCCCGAAACCGGCCGCGGTGAGGACCCGCTGGTTCGTCCCGCGTTCCGCGATCCAGATTGGAAGCATACGCCCGAGGTCCGCATTGGCCTGTGCGAGCGAGATGCCAGGCTTCAGTCGAGCGATTCCGACGTAGGCGTGGGCATCGTTGGGCAGGAGTTGATCGCCTTCGAAGCGCTGCGGCAGGATGACAGAGATTTCGACGTTCAAGAACCGGAACGTCCGGGGCATGACACCGATCACGATCCTCGGTCGCGCATCGATGGTGACGGTGGTTCCGAGGATTGCTGAATTGCCGGCGAACCGGCGTTGCCAGTACCCATACGTCAGGATTGCCGTCTCCGGTGTCCCGGGTGTGTCGTCGGCAGCCGAAAACCAGCGGCCGATTGCCGGCGGCACACCCACCGCTCGTAGAGTCCCATACGTAACGACAAGTGCTGGAACTTCCTCGGGCTCACCTGCTCCTATCACGCTCGCCTGCTCGGTGTGCCAGATCCCAAACTCAGCGAACGTCGTGGCATGCTCACGGTAGGTGAGGTACATCGTCGAGGACAGTCGAACGTTGGTTGACGACATCCCCTGAAACTGCGCGGAATGCCAGACACCGACGAGCTGCTCTGGCTCCGGGTATGGCAACGGCCGGAGAAGCACGCCGTTGAGGACACTGAATACAGCGGTTGCCGCACCGATACCGAGGCCCAGCGTGAGGACGGCAGCGGTGACGAAACCCGGACTCCTGCGAACCATCCGCAGCGTCACGCGGCCGTCCTGCGATAGCCGCTCGAGCCATCCAATCCTGTTCATTTCGCAGGTCTCCTCACGAATTCTGAGTGTGTTGCCGAACTGGTGATGGGCGGCGAATCGGGCCTCGTCGAGCGACTTCCCTTCAGCGCGCAGCTGATCGATGCGTTCGGCGATGTGGAATGAAAGCTCGCGTTGGACGTCGCGCTCGACGCGATCCGCGCGAAACGTATTGGCCAGACGCTGCAGCCAGGACATCTGTCACTCCTCGCGCAGCGCCCGCATCGGTTGCACGAAGGTCGCGCGCGCCGCGGGAATGAAGGCAGCGATGAATGCGACGGCGACGACCAGGATCATGACTCCGGCCAGCGTGACGGGGTCGGTTGGCGTGACGCCGTAGAGCATGGTCGAGAGGCTCTGCGTGAACAGGAGGGCGAGGAGCAGACCGATAGCCGAGGCGGTGCCCACGATGCGGATGCTCGTCGTCATCAACTGATGTACGACGCTGCGGCGCAATGCGCCCAATGCGAGGCGCAGCGCCACTTCACGGCGACGGAGGCTGACGGCATAACTCAGTGCGCCATAGACGCCGGCGCACACGAGAGCCAACGCCGTCATCGCGAAGAGTGTCAGCAGCCACGTGCGCAGCCGGTTTTGCGCGTAGGCGCCGCTCATGCGTTCTTCGAGCGGAGCGACGTCGTAAACCGATCGCTGCGGCTCGAGGTCGTGAATCTTGCGGCGAATTGTTTCGGCCATCGCCATCGGGTCGCCGCTCGTCCGCATCAGATGCCACGGTGCCGGATCGGGAGCACTGAAGCAGGTGTACACGGTCGGCTCAGGCGCACGGTCGGTGCCAGTCTCCCGGGCATCGCTGACGATGCCCACGATCCTGGACGGGGGCACGTTGCCCAAATGGCCGTTCTTGGCTAAACCGTCGAGACCGCCGGCGAGGTGAAGACCGATTGCATCGCGATCCGATAAATAGAGGTCCGCAAAGCGGCGATTGACGAGCGCTTCGGTGACCAACGCGGTGCTGCCGCCGGCATCAGCGGGGCGCCGGCACAGTTCACCCGCCAGCACCGGGATCCGCAACGTCCGGAAGTACCCTGGCGACACCACGCGCGTTTCCGCGACCATGCGTGTCGCCGCGTCGGAGCGCCCTTCAGCAAGACTGAATTCCGACTGCTGTTGATCGCGAACTCCGGGCAACGTCGAGGTGATGGCCACCGATTCGACCCCGGGGAGCGCACTGAGCGAATCGATGACGCGGTTGATCCGCTGAACGGCCATATCGGTCGTTTCCCAACCATACGAGCCGCTCACGTGCAGCGTCAGCACGTGACTGGCGTCGAAGCCCAAGTCCACTCGCGACAGCGCCTCGACGCTTCGCAGCAGCAGTCCGGCCCCCGCGAGGAGGGTGACTGACAGGGCGACTTGCACGCCGACGAGCAGCCATTGAACCGAGTGGCGCCGCGGGAACGACGACTGTGCAGAACTGCCAAGGGGTCTGACCCCACGCGCGCCGCGCAACGCTGGAGCCAGACCGCACAGCAGCGCGACGGCCATCGTCGTCGCAATCGTGTAGAACAGGATCCGCCCGTCCATCGCGATCTCATTGACTCGCGGCAACTCGGGCGCGAGGGACCGAAGCGCGCGCGTGGCGGCAAGGGCTACGACCAGCCCGGTCGCCGCGCCGGTGACGGCAAGGACCGCCGCTTCTGTCAGCACTTGGCAGATGACGGTCGCGCGTGAGCCGCCCAGTGAATAGCGAATCGATATCTCCTGCTCGCGTCTGGTCGCGCGTGACAACAGGAGCGCGGCGATGTTGGTGCAGGCAATCAGCAGCAGGACGGACACTGAACCGAACAGCAACCAGAGAGACGAGCGGGTGCCGCCGACGATCGTGTCCTTGAGCGGCGTGACGCGCACGCGTATGTTGCGGTCGGTGGCCGGATATTGGGCCGCCAGAGTGTTTTGCACTCGATTCAGATCCGACTCTGCCTGCGCGAGCGTGATACCTGGCCGGAGGCGGCCGATTCCAGTCAGCCAGGTGAGTGTCCTCGACTGCGCCCACGTTGCATCGGCACCATCGGCGCTCCACAGGTCGACATCTTTTGCGGGGAAGTGAAAATCTGCGGGCATGACGCCGACAGTGATGAGAGAACCATATGGAATCTTGACGGCTCGACCGACGATCCCGGGGTCGGCGCCAAGGCTGCGCCAGCGGCGGTCGCTGATGATCATCGCAATCGGCCCCTTGACGGAATGCTCGGATTCCACGAACCCGCGACCCATTGCCGGCTGCACCTTCAAAACGTCGAAAAATCCGCGCGTCACGAAGGCCCGACGGAACCGCTCGGGCAACTCATCGCTGGTGTCCACGACATCGTCGACGTAGTGACCTGCGATGCCGTCAAAGGTCACGTTCAAACGATCCCAGTCCTG
>JBKPNV010000022.1:0-33277 GCA_046732795.1 Acidobacteriota bacterium | reverse complement strand
GACGTCCTCGATTCGATCCCGCGGCACACCGCGATCCGGGGCATCGCGAACGAAGGCGAGCAGCTCGTTGCCGGCAGCCATTACGACGGTGAGTAGCCCTGTGCTGACGGCAGGCGCTTCAACCCAGCTTCGACGGCCACCGGCAACGTGTTCTCCGGAGGCGGCAGCGGACACAGCGTGAATCGCGAATACGCGCACGGCGGGTTGAAGGCGAAGTTGAAGTCGATCACCGTCCATTGACCGCTGTTGACCACCGCGGGTGTGAGAATGCGGTAACCGTCGTATGTCGTCGTCTGGTTGGTCGAATCCTTGAACATCACCAAGAACTCTCCGCCGCCAGGCTCGCCAAACGCCGTCAATCGATGCTCTTGCCCATTGAGCTGAAACACCAATTGACCGAGTGACAGGAAGCTCATGGACCCGCCACGCACGTCGGGCACCTCGATCGGCGTCGGCGATTCAAAGGCATCGAAGCGAGCCGATACCCGCCAGCGCGCGTCCACAGGATACGTATCGAGCGCGGGCGGATTGGCGATCGCCGGATGCTTCATGTCGCGGGCCGTCACCCACCGGCGATCGTCGCCGGCATCGGCGACGTAGAGCAGCAGCGAGCCGATCCAGACGTCGTCAGTGAGCGGCATTGCGTTCGACACCGGACGGCCATCGGGAAACCGCAACGCGGACCCCGGCGCTGGGATGATGGAGATCGTCTTGCCCTCTCGTCGAAAGACTCCGGCGCGAGCCGGCTCGCCGGACAGCGGCAGAACGATGGGAAGCGACGCCTCCGAACCGAAGGCCGTGTCGCCGTCCTGCAGCGGCCAGACGCCCACGATCGACAGGACGTCGCTCAGGAGGCCACGCTGGTTCTCACGCCAGGCGCGGTGATCGGCCTCGTATTTCGCCTGCTCGATCGCGGGAGGATTTGGCCATGGCTGGCGCCCACATCCAACGGCGAGCGCAGCCAGGATGAGGAGCGAACACCTGGTGCGCACGATCCTACGAAACCACCTGCCGCTCAACGGCGGCGCCGCCAGGCACCGTCGTCCTCACCAGTTCACCCACGTCGTCCAGCGCATCGATATCCCAGCACTGCTGGATGACCGACTCGACTTCGCGAGAGGGAAGCACGAGCAGCGCTTGATCGCGGAACTTCTCTTCGAGCTGTTTGTCGGTCAACGGGCGATGGATGTTGCCAAGCGACTGTTCGACGAACTTCGTCAGCCGGCGGCCGTCGCTCAGCTCCACCTCGATATCCACCTGATCTTCGGTAATCGACGCATCGCCGGTGGCTGTGGTCGCTTCGCGAACGCGCTTGATCGCCGGGTCATTGACCGCCTCGTCGGTATACTCGCGGAGACCGCCCTTGCCGCGCACCAGTCCAACGGCGGCGCCGTGATAGACCGAGAATTTTCCCTGCAAACCCTTCGTGATGTTCTGCTGATTACACAGATCCAGCACGAGCGGCGCGACACGAAGGCGAACCTGGACGATCGACGCCGGATCAGGTCGATGCTCGTCGTGGATCTGGATTGCGCCGTCGATGGTGGGATGGTTGACGATGCCGCACGGAAACGGTTTGTAGGTGTTCTCGCGAAGGTCGAAATCGACGCCGAGGCGCGTGGAGATCTTCGAGAGGTCGCGCGCCGCAGCGAGCACGTGCGCAAAGCCTCGCGGTCCCTCGACGCCGCGCTCGCCCGCCGTGAACCCTGCCTGCGCGAGGAGCGCAGCCGCATAGCCGTTTTGCGCTGACCTCCCGGGATGGAACGCCTTTCCCATCGAGCCGAACATCTCACGCAAACCGGCCGACTGTGTCGCGGCTAATCCGACCGCCCAGACCATCTGCTGTTCAGTGAGACCGATGAGCTTGCCGATGGCAGCGGCCGCGCCGAACACACCAATCGTGCCGGTCATGTGCCAGCCGACGTCATAATGCGCCGGATAGACCGCGTTGCCGACGCGCGATGCGGCTTCGAAACCGAGGATGAACGCCTCCACGAAATCGCGACCGCGCACCCGGTTCGCGCTGGCGTAGGCAAACAACGCGGAGCCGACAGGCGAGCTGGTGTGACTGTAGTTCTTGGGCGTCGTGTCGTCGTAGTCCTCAACGTGCGAGCTGATGCCGTTCATCAGCGACGCATGCAAGGGGTCGAGCCGTTCGACCCTGCCGATGACGCTCGCGGTCCGCTCTCCAGAGAAAGGACCCAGCGCGCGAATCGCCGCCGTGACGGCCGGATGGGGACTGCCGCCGATGGCGCAGCCCACGACGTTGATAATCGCCCGCTTCGCCTCGTGCCGGACGTCTGCTGGAATGTCCTCCCATCGGTTGTTGACGACGTAGGAGGCGAGGATCCTGGTTTCGTTCATTTTTCTTTTTCTTCCGCGCGCGCGGCACTGAGGATGTTCTTCAACCCGTAGTTGCCTTCGTGGCATTCGTAGAGCGGCACCGGGTTGGGATCGGCCGTCAACGGCAATGAAAACGTCCACGGCTTCGTCCAGGTGGATGGATCATCGACTGTTACCGTCCAGCGGACTTTGTCTGGAGCGATGCGCTGGAATCGCTCGGTCAACGTCAGCGTCTCGGGATTGGCGTTGCGATACACGCTGCGCTCTTTGAAGTTCTTCGTGGTCACCACGAGCGTGTCGCCCTCCCAACGGCCGCGCGCATCGCCCATGTCCTGGGTGATGCCCTTGCCGATCGTTCCACGGCCATCGAGAGGGATGACGCGAGTTTCGTGAATCATCTCGTAGACAATTGCGACATAGCCGGGCGCCTGCACGATCTGGTACTGGTTGCCGTAGATCGCCGGCATCATCGAGCCGGGCAGGCCACGAGTGATGCAACGGTCGTACAAGCTGCGATCAGTGTACGAGTCGGCAGGTCCGCGTCCGCTGGCCTTCCGCGCCGCGGCGCGTTCAGCGATCCGCTTTTGCGCCTCGGGTGTCATCGGCGGGATCTTGCCGTCGGGCGGATCGACGACGAGCCACGCCTGGCTGCCGCGGTGCAAATCGAGGTTGTCCTGCCACCAGTTGTTCGGCGCATGAATCGGACCCTCGAAGTTGTTGACCGTCCGGTCCTGGATCTTCTTTCTGACCGCCGCCAACTCCTCGCCCTTGATGTCCTCGAGCTGTCGTCCTGCAAACTCGTTCGGCCGTTCGAGCGGCGTGCCGTTCTCGTAGGTGTTGGTATAGGTGCCCTGGATATCGGGATCGCCCCATGGCGTACGGGCCGCGCTCTGCCCCGACAGCGGAGCGACCATCACGCCAACCAGCGCACCTGCACACGCGAGGCCGATGGACACGAGATGTCTGACGCGCATGTGACTACCTCCGAGTGGTTGCAAGGGATACGGCTCTGAGCCCCTCGGTCAGCTCGATCGATGTCCCCCATGGGTCGGTCAACCGGGCGCTCGCGATGCCGGCCGAGTCCTTCGCGTAGGGCCGCTCGAACTGTACACCGAGTACCTCGAGGCGATGGCAGAAGGCCTGGAGGTCCCGGATCTCGAATCCAAGATGATCCAGCATCCTCCCTTTCGTCGGCACCGTCGGCCGAGGACCTTCACTGAAATTCAGATTGATGCCGGGCAAATCGACGGCATCGTAGTTCGAGCGTTTGCCCGGGACGCCGTCGAACGTCTTCGCGTACCACGCCTTGGCCTCGGCGACTTTTCCCGCCGGGAGATAGAGGTGGGCGTGGTGAAACGCGATGGGGATCGGCAGCGGCCGGTTGTGCCGTTCGGCGGTTGCGTCCTGATACCCGGCGTCCTGGGTGAACGTCAGATTCAAGGCGGCGTTCTCGAACAACTCGATCCGTTCACCCTCGGGCGTGTTCGTCGATCCGACTCCCGGGAAGTTCGCGAGGCGGGTCACCTTCAACCCCGCAGCCTCGACCGTCGAAAACGACTGCACCCGGAACGCGACGTGGTTGACGACTGATCCCTCGGTTCCGCCTGTCGAATCGCCTTGCGTCAGGAAGACGAGCACGTCGGGGAACTTCACGACCACCGCGTCGGCATCGGCGAGCGGCGTGCCTCCGAGCGCCATCCAGAAGCGTTTGTTCGCCTCGACGTCACGCACTTGATAATGGAGGTGGCCCATGGAGACACCGGCCTTGTTGGGTGAGGCTAACTGCGCTTCAGCCGGAGCCACAACCAACGCCACCACCGCCGCCGCCCACAGAATCCGAGATCCGCCGCGGCCAAGGCGACGGCGGACAGGCACTGAGGCACTGAGGCATCGAGATAATCCTGAGAATGCCTCAGGGTCTCGGTGGTTCGCTGTGGCGTGAACATGCGTCAACACAACAACCTCAATTCCCGGGCTCGATGCGCAGCAGCATCCCCGCATCCTCGTCCGTGAGCACATAGAGCAATCCGTCCGGCCCTTGACGAACATCGCGGATCCGCTGCCGAAGCTCGCCGAGCAACGGCTCCCGGTTGATCGGTTTGCCAGCGGGATTGAGCACGATACGCTGGATGTGACCGGTGCCTCGCGTGCGACCCTGGAACATCGCGCCGACGAACACGTTTCCCTTCCATGCCGGGAAGCGATCGCCGGTATAGAACGTCAGGCCTGAAACCGCGATAGACGGAACCCAGTAAACGAATGGTCCTTCAAGATCCGCTCGCCACGTCGAGTCGCTGATCTTCGTGCCGTCGTAGTCAGTGCCGAACGTCACGAGCGGCCAGCCGTAGTTCTTGCCCGGCAGGAGGATGTTCAGCTCGTCGCCACCGAGCGGCCCGTGCTCGTCTTCCCAGATCGCGCCGGTCGCTGGATTCAGCGCCAACCCCTGCGGGCTGCGATGTCCGAGCGAATAAATCTCCGGCAGGTAGCCTGGTTTGCCGACGAACGGATTGTCCGGCGGCACGCTGCCATCGTCGCGAAGGCGAAGCACCTTGCCGCCGTGGTCGTCGGGCTTCTGCGCACGATCCTGTTCCTGGCGCTCGCCGACGGTGAGATACAACAGTCCGGCCTTGTCGAACGCGATCCGTCCGCCGAAGTTGGTGCTCGACTTGCTCCACGATTTGGCGACGAAGATGTCCTTGACGTCCTGCAGGGAGGTTCCGTCGAACATGGCACGCGCCAGCGCCGTGGCCGAGAGGTTGTTTTCGCCCGCCTTCGAGTAGCTCAGATAGACGATGCGGTTTTCGGCGAAACGCGGGTGCAGCGCAACGTCGAGAAGACCCGCCAGCGCCCGAGCGAATACGGTCGGTGTTCCAGCGATCGGAGTGGGATCGAGCTTTCCCTCCCGGATGATCCGCAGGCGGCCTTCGCGCTCCGTCACCAGGATGCTGCCGTCGGGAAGGAACGCCATGCTCCACGGATGCGACAATCCTGTGGCCACCGGGACGACGCGGATGGGAAGCTCGGACGAGAAGAACGTCTGCGGCAGCGACGGCGGCGGTGGAGAGGAACGCGGGGCCTGCGCGGAGGCCGTCGCGGCACCGATCACGGCAAACAGACCAACACAGAAACGAACCATAGATCCTCGGAAGGGGTCAGACCCCTTCATACGTTTTCCCATGTGCAAAGGTGTGAAGGGGTCTGACCCCGTTTCTCACGGCTCCTGCAGGCCAAACGCGACGAGCGTATTTCCCGACGGCAGCATCACCAGCTGCTTGCCGTCGAGCATCACCGTCGTTGGCGCAGCTCCCCAGATGAGCGATCCGGTGCGATAGCTCCAGAGCTTCTTGCCCGTGCGTGAATCAAATGCGTTGAAGTAGCCTTCGTTGTCACCGGCGAAGACCAGGCCTGACGCGGTCGACATGACTCCAGCCAGCGACGGCGTCGGCAGAATGTATTCCCACTTGATCGCACCGGTCTTCGCGTCGATTGCGCGCACGGCGCCGTGGTCAGGTTCGGGCAGCTTGCGCACGCCGCCGCTGGTGAAGCTGCGGCCCGGCACCATTTCCTGTTTGACCGGCGTGTAGATCGCGCAGGTCTCGCGCGCCATCACGAAGAACAGCTGGAGCGACGGATCGTAGGATGGCGGGTTGAAGTTGGTGCCGCCGCGCAGGTCGGGCACGCACTGGGGCTCCTTCGTGTCGCCCGGCAGCATGGTCCCTTCGTTGAGCACGATCGGCGTCCCGTCGGGACCCAGCTCCCTCGCCCACTTCGTCTGTGTGAACGGCTTGCCGTGAATCAGCTTGCCGTTCGTGCGGTCGATCACATAGAAGAACCCGTTGCGATTGGCGACCATGACGGCCTTGCGCGACTGGCCGCCGACGGTGACATCGCCGAGCACCGGCACGTGCGTCGAGTCCCAGTCGTGAAGGTCGTGCGGCGTGAATTGATAGTGCCAGCGCAGCTTGCCGGTATCGGCGTCCACCGCGATGAGCGATGCCGTGTACAGGTTGTTGCCTTTCCTGTCCCCGCCGTAGTAATCGGGATTCGGGTTGCCGGTGCCCCAGTAGATCAGGTTCAGCTCCGGATCGTACGTGCCGGTCATCCACGTGGCGCCGCCGCCACGCGGGAGAACATCAGGGTCCGACCACGTCTCGCTCCCTGGCTCGCCAGGCGCCGGGATTGTGTAGAAGCGCCAGACGCGCTTGCCGGTCGCCGCGTCGTAGGCGTCGAGGAAACCTCGCGTCGGCAAATCGCCGCCCGCGTTCCCCGTAATCACTTTGTCCTTGACGACGAGCGGCGCCGCGGTGACGGCGTGGCCGACCTTGTAGTCGTCCAGGGGGACGTCCCAGAGCACGTCGCCGGTGTCTCGGTCGAGCGCGATGAGGTGTGCATCCACGGTTCCCATGAATAGCCGGTTGCCGAGCGCCGCAAATCCGCGGTTGGACGGATTGGCGCCGCCGTAAGTCAGGCCCGGCGGCAGCACGCGGCGATAGCGCCAGATCTGGCGCCCGCTCCGCATGTCAACGGCCCACGCGAGGTTGTTGTTCCCCGTGATGTACATCACGCCGTCGAGCACGAGGGGCGTCGTCTCGTAGCCACGGTTGAGGACCATGCCTTCGGCCTGGAAGGTCCACAGCGGCGACAGCCGCTTCACGTTCTCAGGCGTGATCTGCTTCAACGGGCTATGCCGCCGCCCCGAGTAGTCGCCGGAGAAGGTGAGCCATCTTCCCGTGTTCTTGAACCCGTCGAGGATGTCCTGCGACGTGACCAGCGGCAGCTTCGGCGGTGGAAGCGGTGGCAGCTTCGTATCGGTTTGCGGTGGCGCCTGGCCCGGCGCCTGGCCGGCGAGTGACACAGCACCGGCGATGGTCAACGCAAGCGCCGCAACAATTCTCAGTGTCGGATGCATGTTGGTCTGCTTACTTCTTTCCCTGGTACTGTTCGTCAGTCACCGGGTCTTTCCACTCGAGATTCCCGCTGTACACGCTGAACTGGAGGGCCGCCTGATCGGGCGCCGCACCATGCCAGTGCAGCACGTTCGGTTTGGTGAGGACCGGCTGACCAGCGGGGACGTCGACGATGCCGCTGCCGAGCTCCTGCAGGCGACCGCGTCCCTCCTCGATGAGGATCAACTGCGCCGCAGTATGGATATGCCAGTTCGTGCGCGCGCCTGCCTCGAAGCGGATGCGCGACATGTTCATGTTCTTGGTGTCGCCCACTTCGATTTTGCCGGTCATGCGCGAGGCGATACCGCCGCCCCTACCACCGGCGGGTGCCTGCCCTGGCGCCGGCTGTTGCGCAGCGGTGGCAGCCAGCATCGACCAGACACCCACGATAACGAGACTCGCCAGAACGACACTTCTTCTCTGAATCATGTCAGCCCTCTGTCACCTTGACCTGACCGTTGACCGTTGACTTGCGTGCGTCAGCGCGGACCTGCGCGCTAGCGCGCCGTGAACTGTATCTGTTTGAGTGCCCCGGATTCCAGCGGCAGCTCACTGGCTCCGGTGGGGCTGCCGTTGACACTCAACAGAAAGCTCACGATGTCGGCGTAGGCCGCCGTACCCAGACTGTCGGGCGCATCCTGCGGCATCGATCGCCTGATCGTGGTCAACAGATCGTCGATATTCGAGCCCGTCCAGCGCTGTGCGAAGTCTGGACCGGCCAGCGGCGGCGCGGCGGATTCACCGAGCAGATCCGCCTTGTGGCACGAAGCGCAGGACTTCATGTACTGGTCGCGTCCGCGTTCGGCCTGGGCCTGCGTGAACACACCATCCCAGATCGTACGCGCATTGGCCCCCTGCGCGGCTGATGCCGAGCGCTCGGGGCTGTGGGTTCCTTCCGGGATCGGCAGACCCTGCTCGCGCATCGCTTTTCGGAGCAGCGCGGCCGCTTCCGGATATCGCTTCAGCACAGCAGGGGTGTACTCCACACCGTCAGCAGCCGTCAGTGGAATCCATCCCTTTGCGTTGCGGGCGTCCAGCTTCGCGCCTCTCTCGATCAGGAACTGAATGGCGGCGATGTTGCCGCCTCGATAGACGGCCCCGTGCAGGGCGGTCTCGCCGTCCATGTCGACATCGTTGACCTGACCACCACCCGCTTCCAGCGCCAGCTTCATGGCGGCAAGCGCTTCCTCATGTGTGCCCGGGTTCTCACCCGGCGCCCAGATACCAACGCCGGCCGCGACCATCAATGCCGTGGTTCCGCGATTGGTCTTCAGCGACGCATCCGCGCCAACCTCGAGCAGCGTCTTCATCAGCGGCACATCGTCATTCTTCGCCGCCATCAGAAAGGGCGTCGAACCGATGCGGTTCAACATGTTCCTGTTGCCGTCGCGCGGCTCTTTCGTCGTGCGCGCATTCACGTTGGCGCCGCGCTGCACGAGTTGCCGCACCAGATCCAGCGGATCGAGGCCGCCCGTCTGAACTGGTCCAGGCAGATTGAACCCGGCATTGTGACGCCGCGACCAGGCGATCTGATGGAGCGCCGTCCATCCCTGCGCATCGGCGTTCGGGTTTGCTCCACGTGCGAGCAGCTGCGCCGCGAGCTCGTAGTGCGCGTTCATGACGGCGAGCACGAGCGCGCTCGTGCCGTCGGCCAGCGTTTGATTGACGTCCACTCCCGCATCGAGCAGCGCGCGCGACGCGTCGAGGTGTCCGCCGCGCACAGCGAACAGGAATGGCGTGAAGGATCCGCCGGTCGATCGGGCATCGCGGTCGGCACCCGCTTCGATCAGGGCGGTCACCGCAGCCGCATTGTTGTCGGCGGCGGCCCACATCAGCGCGTCCTGCCCCTTGCGCCGTTCGCGTGCGCGGACGTTTGCGCCGCGGGCGAGCAACGCCTTGAGGACCGGCACGCTGCCCGTGCGCGCGGCAGTCATCAAGACCGTTTCGCCGTCATTCAGTGACGCGTTCGGATCTGCCCCGGCGTCGAGGAGCCGTGCCACCATCGCGGCGTCGCCGTTGATGCATGCGAGATAAAGAGGTGTGATTCCGTAGCGGTTGGCTGCACTGGCCTTGGCGCCGGCTTTCAACAGCAAATCGGCCGTCGCGAAGTCGGCACGACGCACTGCCCAATGGAGCGCACTCGTGCCATCAGCCTCGGTGCTGTTGCCGTCTGCCTTGGCCTGCAGCATCGCGCGAACCGCCTGCGCATCGCCGCGCTTGGCCGCGTCAACGAGCGTGACATCGGCGAACACGCCCACGCTAGTAGCGATCGCGAGCACGCTCACCAGCGCCGCGGTGGCTAAGGCCTCCGCTCTACGAATCCCGATATGCGCACGTAGAGCGGGCGCGTTAGCCCGCGCGATCTGCCCGAGTCCCGAGTCCCGAATCCCGCATCCCGACTTCATATGCCTGACAGCAGCTCCAGCCGACCCGTGCTGTCACCCAACTTCTCCACCGGAACACCGGCTTTGTCGAGCAGGCTGAGCAGAAGGTTCGTCATCGGCGTCTCGCTGCGGTACACGAGGTGACGGCCTCCGCGCAGCTGACCAGCACCACCACCGACCACGGCGAGCGGGAGATCGTAGTGGGCGTGGAGATTTGGGTTACTCAGCGCCGCGCCGTAGAGGAACATCGAATGATCGAGCAGCGTGCCGTCACCTTCCTGGGTGGACTTCAGCTTGTCGAGGAACCAGGCGAAGAGCTCTGTCTGATAGGTGTTGAGCCGGGCGTATTTGGCGAGTTGCGTCGGGTTGTCCTGATGGTGGGACAGGCCGTGATGCCCCTCGGTAATACCTATCTCCGGATACGTGCGGAAGTTCAGCTCGCGGCCGAGCATGAAGGTGACGACGCGCGTCATATCGGATCTGAATGCGAGCCATTGCAGCTCGTACATCAACTTGACGTGCTCGTCGAAGCGATCCGGAACGCCGGCCGGGCGATCGAGAGTCGGGAGCTCCGCACCATCGCGCGCTTCGATGCGCTGGATCCGGCGCTCCAACTCGCGCACGGCATCGAGGTATTCCGTGACCGTCGTGCGGTCGCCGGTGCCGAGCGACGCCTGCAGCTTTGCGAGATCCGCCCTCACCGAGTCGAGGATGCTCTGGTTTTGCTTCGCCTGCGCGAGGCGCTGCTCGGGCGTGCCGCCATCGCCGAAGAGCCGCTCGAAGATGATTCGCGGATTGTTCTCCGTCGGCAGTGGAGTCGTGTCCGAGCTCCAGGCGAGCGTATTGAGATAGGCGCAGCTGTAGCTGTTCTCGCACTGCCCACCCAGGAAGTTGAGATCGATCGCGAGCTCGAGCGAGGGCAACGCGGTTGACTGCCCGAGGTGACTCGCGGCGATCTGATCGGCCGAGATGCCATTGCGTACATCGGCCCCTTCGGTTCGCTTGCAGTGCACGCCTGTGAGCCATGAGCTCGTGCCACGCGTGTGATCGCCATTGGCGCCATCATCGAAGGCATCGGCCTGATGCTGCGCGAGGCCGCTGACCACGAGCAGCCGATCGCGATACGGCGCGAGTGGGCTCAGAATCGGTGACAGCTCGAACCCGGTGCCTTCTCCACTGGGGGTCCAGTAGTTGATGCCGGTGAAGTTCCGCGCGACACCATTCGGCAGATAAATAAACCCAAGCCGGCGCACCGGGTTGGCAGCCGTCTGCGCGAGCGCCGTCGACGCCGGGACCATTGCGTCGAGCAGTGGCAGCGCCAGGGTCGCCCCAACTCCGCGCAGGAACGTTCGTCTCGGAAGCGCCCGTTTGGTAATGAACATAGTGATCCCTGTCGGCTCTACGCCCCTCCCGCCTTTCTCATCGTGAAAGGCGGACTCTGCACGATACCAACGATGAGCGATGACAACCGATAGTCGTCTCGCGCCGCATCACGGAGAATGGCGCGGACTGACGGCGCATCGTAATACGTCAAACCGCGGCCGAGCGCGTACGTCATCATCTTCTCGGTCAGCGTGGCCACGAAACGGTCCGACCTCAGCAGCACATTTCGCAAACCATCCGGTCCATCGAAGCGTGTCCCATCTGGCGCCGCACCGCTGGCATCGATGGGCGCCGACGATTCGCCGAGCGTTCGCCATCGTCCTATCGCATCGAAGTTCTCGAGCGACAGGCCCAGCGGATCCATCATCGCGTGACACGACGCGCACACCGGATTCGATCGGTGGCGCTCCATCCGCTGACGCATCGGCAGCACGACGCCCGAGGTATCGGTCGATCGAAGCGGAGGCACATTCGGCAAGGGCGGCGGCGGCGGCGTGCCGAGCAGGTTTTCCAGGATCCATTTGCCTCGGACGACGGGCGATGTTCGATCGGGGTACGAGGTGACGGTCAGTATGCTGCCCTGCCCCAGCAGCCCACGGCGCTTGCTGTCTGGCCCCAGCGTGACGCGCCGGAAATGGTCGCCCTTGATATTCGGGATGCCGTAGTGGTCGGCCAACCGCTCGTTCACAAAGGTGTAGTCGGCGCGCAGCAAGTCGAGGGCGCTGCGGTTCTCGCGAACGATGCTCTCGAAGAAGAGTTCGGTCTCGCGCCGGAATGACTGCCGCAGGGCGTCGTCGAAATCGGGGAACACGCTCTGCACTGGCACGACGGCGTCAAGGTTTCGCAGAAACAGCCACTGTCCCGCGAAGTTGTTGACGAACGCATCAGCACGCACGTCCGCCAGCATCCGGCGCACCTGACGGGCGAGCATCGCCGGCTCACTCAGCTGACGCTTTGCGGCAAGGTTGAGCAACTCGTCATCCGGGACGCTGCTCCATAAGAAGAAGGACAGGCGTGAAGCGAGCTCGATATCGCTGATGGCATAGGCGCTGCCTGCTGCCACACCTGCGGGATCGCGTTCGACGCGCATCAGAAACTCGGGGCTCACGAGCAGCCGCCTCAATGCGTGTTCGATTCCGCCATCGAAGCCACCCTGCGCAACGCCTGCGCGATAAAACGTCATCAGCGGCTCGACGTCGGCGTTCGTCACATTGCGTCTGTAGGCACGTCGCGCCAACCTCGACAGGATCGTCTCTGCGCACGCGTCGGCATCGCTGCCGCGAGACGAACCTGTCCCTCGAAGGCCGGGGGAGGGAGTACAGACAAAGATCCGCTTGCGACTCTGACTCTCTCCTGGACCGCTCGGATTATGCGGGCCGCTGATCTCTACGCTCCTCAGGTACACACCGCGCCGCGTCTCCGGGATGTTGACGCCTGCAGGGAACGGGCGTTCAAAGGGAAGCCGCGCGGTTTCGTCGAGCGCTGACACGTTATTGAGAAACGTGACGACAACGTCTCGCGCGCCGGCTTTCACAGGAACCCGAAGATTCCATGATTCGTCCGCGCGATTGCGCGCCTGTCGCTCGCGCGCGCCGGCACGCACGGTCTGCTGAATCTGCGAGATCCCCGGCCGCTGTGGGGCCTGACTCCCCGGACTCGGGGCTCGGGGCTCGGGTCTCGGGGCTCGGGGCTCGGGGCTCGAAGCGGGTCCCGGGGTTTGCGCGGCGTCGGGTTGCTGATCGGGATTTTCCGGCGGCTCCACGTTGGCGGTACCGCCGATGCCAGGAAGCGTGAACAGGCCGACACGTTCACCGTCGATGCTGATCTCGAGACGTTGCTCCTCGGTGTAAAGCGGAACGCTCTCGTTCAGATCGCGAGTGAGCCGCGGCCTGAACTCGTACTCGCCGTCCATCGGGAAGGTGTAGTGAATCAACGTGCCGCCACGTGTGCCGAACGGAAGCCCGGGGAGTTGCTCGTCCTGCGACAGGTCGTCTGCAATGCGGAAGTAGTCGATGTTCGGGGCGGGCGTTGGTGTCCCGACGGCGAGCCGGCTGACCTTTTGCGCAGCGGCCAGGTACCGTTCCATCAGCGTCGGCGATATCTTGAGCACGCCGGCGATATTGTCGAATCCGTAACTCACGTCATCGGCGGGCAGCAGCGACGCCACGTCGACATCGAGATCGAGGATATCGCGCACGGCGTTGCGATACTCGGCGCGATTCAATCGATGGAAGGGCTCGGTGCGACCCGGATTGGGATGCGCGGCGGCATCGCGATCGAGCTCGCTTTCGAGCCACGCCGCAAATGCGTCGTGCGTCGCCTTGTCAGGCCGTGGCGCACCCGCGGGCGGCATCAGGCCGGCGCGCATCTTCAACACGACCTTTTCCCACACCGCCGGGTTGGCTCCGACGTGCGTGATATCGAGATCGTCGAGCGCGATCGGGACGGTGCCGCGCTCTTTCAATCGTTGCGTGTGGCAGGTTAGACAGTAGCGATCCAGCAAAGCCTGGTGAGAGGTGGACGGTGATGGAGGTGCGGCTTGCTGAGCCGCCTGCGTCGACCACTCGAGCGGAAGCGCAGTAAGACACACGGCCAGAATGCCCGCTGCAGCTGAAACGCGGACTCGCAACACCATGGGTAATCCTAACGCCTTTCCTCGGCCAGCCGACCTACCTGAAATGGGAACGCCACGCGAAAGGGGGCTACTGTCGTTGGCTGGTTGTTCGGGTGGCAAACGCACGTCTATACTGCCGGTCGCTTTCCTCTATTTCACGAGGGCGTTCATGCGCATATTCATGATTGCAATCGTTGCATTGAGCGCGGTCACCTCGATTTCGTGCGGCCCACGCGCCGGCACAGTCGATGCCGCCAACAACGCGCTCGGGGCAACACAGATCACCTCGATCCAGTTCTCCGGAACAGGACGTTGGTATCAGTTTGGTCAGGCTCCGAACCCAACCCTTCCGTGGCCACAGTTCGATGTCAGCAGCTACACGGCAACGGTCGACTACGCCACTCCCGCCGCCCGCGTGCAAATGTCCCGGCTTCAGACGGTCGAACCCGACCGTGTTCGTCCCGCACCCGTCGCACAACGTCCCGATCAGTACGTCAGCGGAACGATGGCGTGGAACATGGCGCCGCCCGCAGGTGCGCCAGCCGACGCCGCACCGGTGCCGCAGCCGCAGCCGGCCGCTGTCGAAGAGCGAGTCATGGAGATCTGGACGACGCCGCATGGTTTCCTAAAGGCCGCGGCCGCGAACAACGCGACATCGCAGCCGGCTGAAGGCGGCTCCGAAGTCTCCTTCACGGCCGGGAAGAACCGCTACGTGGGAACAATCAACGAACAGAACGAGGTCGCCGTGGTGCGAACCTGGATCGACAACCCGGTGCTCGGGGACACGGAAGTCCGGTTCAACTACTCCGACTACAGGGACTTCAACGGAGTGAGATTTCCGTCGCGCATCGTACGCGTGCAGGGAGGACACCCGGTGCTCGATGTCACGGTCTCGTCGGTCATCCCCAACCCCGGCTTGAACGCGACACCGCCACCCGCGGCTCCGGCTACCGGGCTTGTGACGGTCACCGTCGACACGCTGGCCAACGGCGTGTACTACCTGAAGGGCGGAACGCATCATAGCGTCGCCATCGACCAGAAGGATCACATCGTCGTGGTCGAGGGGCCGCAGAACGAGGAGCGATCGCTCGCCGTGATCGCCAAGGTCAAGGAGACGATCCCGAACAAGCCAATCCGCTACGTGATCAACACGCACGTGCACTTCGATCACTCGGGCGGACTGCGCACCTACGTCGATGAAGGCGCCACGATCGTAACGCACGATATGAACAAGCCCTACTACGAGCAGGCGTGGGCCGCGCCTCACACGCTCAACCCCGATCGATTGGCGCAGTCGAAGAAGACGGCAATGTTCGAGACGTTCACCGACAAACACGTGCTGACTGATGGGTCGCGGAGCATCGAGATTCACAAGATCGCGGGCGGCGGCCACAACGACGCGTTCGCGATGGTGTACCTGCCCACGGAGAAGATCCTGATCGAGGGCGATGCGTTCACGCCAGCTGCGGCCGATGCGCCGCCTCCACCAACGCCGAATCCGTTTTCCGTCAATCTCAACGACAACATCCAGCGACTGAAACTGGACGTGCGGCAGATTGCCGCGCTGCATGGGCCGCGTCTGACGACGATGACGGATCTGCGGACCGCGATCGGTCAGGGTGGGCGGGGAACGAACTAGGTAGTAGGTAGCTGCGAGGCTGGATAGCGGGACAGGGGTCTTCGATCGTGCCGATCTGTGAAGGGGTCAGACCCCTTCACAGATTTGCCAGACCTGACACGGACGCAGCGGGAGGGGTAGACTCTCACGCCTGGAGAAGTGGATGCGGGTGACCCCTCTTGCTCTTCTGGTGTCGGCAGTGCTGCTGCCAATCACAATCGCGACTGGTGTAGGTGAAGCGCAGACCGCTTCGAAGTCAGCCCCGACTGCGGCCGACTGGTCTGCACTTGCCAAACTGCCTGATTTCACCGGTGTCTGGGAAGTCGGACCGGGCGGCGGGGGCGGTGGTCGAGGTCGCGCCGCCCCACAAGAACCGTCGTTGACGCCCGCCGCTGCCGCGAAGCGGAAGGAGCTGCAATCGCTCGGGCGAGAGGACAAGGAGACCGCCAACTGCGTGCCTCCCGGCATGCCGGGCATCATGGGACAGCCGTACCCGATGGAGTTCCTGCTGACGCCGGGCAAGGTGACGATCGTCATCGAAGCCTATACGCAGGTCCGCCACATCTACACGGACGGCCGGCCGCTCCCCGAGGACCCCGATCTCAAATTTCAGGGAACCTCAGTCGGCCGATGGGAAGGCGATGCGCTGGTGGTCGATACGATCGGGTTCTCGCCGCTCACTGAATTGGCCGCAAACGTGCCGCACAGCGACAAGATGCGGATCCGCGAACGGTTCACGCTCACCGGGCCGGACGCGATGAGCATTGAAACGACCGTCACTGACCCCGATGTGCTCACCGCGCCGTTTACGACAACCCGCACGCTGCAGCGGCATCGCGGCTGGACCATTGCCGAATACGTGTGTCAGGAGAACAACCGCAACTTCGTCGACGACAAAGGCAAGGCTGGCATCCGGCTCGATGACGCCGGAGCGCCACGCAAGTAAGGATCCAGGACCCATGCGCACACTGACCCTGGTACTCATCACCATCGCACTCGCGGCAGCCGGCGTCCGCGACGCGGCCGCTCACCACTCCTTCGCACCATTCAATATGGAGGCGGAGAAAACGATCAGCGGCACGATCAAGAAATTCGATTGGACGAACCCGCACACCTGGATCTGGCTCGATGTGACCAACGACAAAGGGGCAGTCGAGACGTGGGGGATCGAAGGGATGAGTCCCAACTACCTGGGGAGACGCGGCTGGACCAAGAACTCGCTCAAACCAGGCGACAAGGTGTCGATCGTCGTGCGTCCGATGCGCGACGGCTCGGCCGGCGGAATGTTCGTCCGCGCGACGCTCGCAGATGGCCGGGAACTGCGCCAGTCCGGACAACCCGTCGACTAACTCGCACTGGAATCTATGGACTACAGCCAGCTGGTGGACCTGTCGCCGGACGGCATTTTCGTCAGCCGAAACAACGTCATCGTCTTCGCGAACCCGGCCGCGTTGCGGCTGTTCGGCGCCCTCACATCGGATCAGGTCGTCGGGCAGTCGCCCCTCCGCTTCTTTCCTCCCGATCGCCATCCCCACATCCGTGAGCGGGTTCGCCAGTTGCTGTTGGGTAAAAACGTTCCCGCGGTGGAGGAAACACTCCTGAGGCTCGATGGCAGTGTCAGAGATGTGGAGATCATCGGCAACCTGTTCGAAGACCCGCCCGATCGCGCCATTCAGGTCATCGTGCGCGACATCACGGAGCGGAAGCGAACGGAGCTGGCCCTGCGCGAGAGCGAGGAGCGGCTGACGCTCGCGTTCGCAGGCGCGCAGGAAGGCGTCTGGGACTGGAATCTCGAGACCGGTGCGGTGGTGTACTCCCCACATTGGCGGAAGATGCTCGGATACAGCGAGGATGAGGTCGAGCCTCACGTCAGCGCATGGGAACGACTGCTCCACCCTGACGATCGAGCCGTAGTCCGCGAGGTGGTCGACGGCGTCCTGGTCGGCGAACGTGACTACACACTCGAATTCCGTCTGCGACACAAAGACGGTCATTACGTCAACGTGCTCTCGCGCGGCTTTCCGGTCCGCCGTGAGCCCGACGGATTCGTCTATCGCATCGTCGGCACGCATTTCGACCTGACTGAGCGAAAGCGCACCGAAGAAGCGCTGAGGCGCGCGCACGAAGAGCTCGAAATGCGCGTCAAAGAGCGGACGGCGGAGCTCGCGTTGGCCAACGCCTCGCTCCGGGAAGAGATGATCGAACGCGAGCGTGCAGAGCGTGCTCGAACCGAGCTTCTGTCGCGTCTCGTCTTCGCGCAGGAGGACGAGCGGAAACGAATCGCGCGCGAGATGCACGATCAATTCGGCGAGCAGCTGACGGCGCTCGGACTGGGCATCAGGGCCCTCAAGGACGGTTGTGGAAACGACGAGCAGTTGGGCCCGATGGTCGCCGCGCTCGAGAAGGTCGCACAGCAACTCGACCAGGATGTCGATCACCTGGTCTGGGAACTCCGTCCGACGGCGCTCGACGACCTCGGCCTGCGCGCCGCGCTTGCCAACTACGTGCAGGACTGGTCGCTGCGCGCCGGCGTACGGGTGGACCTCCACACCACGGGACTCAGCGCCGATCGACTGACGTCGGAGGTCGAAACGACTCTCTACCGGATCGCGCAGGAAGCGCTGAACAACATCGCGAAACACGCGCAGGCGGAAAACGTCGATGTGATCCTCGAGCGGCGGCCCGATTACGTTTCGCTCATCATCGAAGACGATGGCGTGGGGTTCGATCATCTCAACGGCGGAGTACCACACCAGGGATTCGGACTGCTCGGGATGCAGGAGCGCGCTGCGCTGGTCGGCGCAACGGTGCAGATTGAATCGGCGGCCGGTGAAGGAACGACGATCATCGTGCGAATGCCGGTCAGCGCGGCCGCACAGGACGGGTCACATGACTGACGATCCGCGGAACTTGCGCATCCTGCTGGCGGACGATCACGTCACGGTGCGTCAGGGCCTCAAGATGCTGATTGAGAGCCAGGGCGACATGACGGTCGTGTCGGAAGCCAGCGACGGAACAGCAGCCGTCGAGCAGGCCCGCGTCCTTCGGCCCGATGTCGTCGTCATGGACATCTCGATGCCCGGGATGAACGGGCTGGTGGCGACGCGGACGCTGAAGTCTCTTCAACCCGACTCCATCATCGTAATCCTGACGCGTCACGGTGATGATGCCTACCTTCAGGAGCTGCTGCGAGCGGGGGCCGATGGCTATGTCCTCAAACAGAGCGCCGCGTCGGAACTGGTGCAGGCGATTCGCGCGACCGCTGCCCGCAATCAATACCTCGATTCGGCGTTGACGGCGCGAGTGACGGCCGGATTTCTCGCGAGGAGCGGCCGGAAGACGCACGCCACGGGCGTGAGCTTGAGCGAGCGTGAGGCCGAAGTGCTGCGACTCATCGCCGCCGGCTACAGCAACAAGGAAATCGCGGCGCAACTGGAGTTGAGCGTAAAAACCGTTGAAGTCCACAAGGCCAACGCCTCCCGCAAACTCGGTCTCAAAGGCCGCATCGACATCGTGAAGTACGCGCTTCTTCAGGGATGGCTCAGCGATACGTAGATCACCCTAAGGGCATTCCCCTAGCGCGTTCGGTATGTTCCCAATAGTCAGTTTGCACACAAACACATAGAGTTCTCACTTCTCCGTAACAGCAATTTCAACATTTATGGCGTCCGGAAATAGGCCAGAGTTGTCGTTGGCGAAGGCCGTGAACCTGACCAGTTTGATCGGGCAGGACCTAGGTCCCGTCGACGCGTTGCGCGCCGGCGACCAGACAGGTTCCGAAGCGCCGACGTACTACCTCCGCGTGAAGCCGGATCGTCGTCGAATCAAGGCGGTTTACCCACCGCATCTCGAGCGACGAGGAACGGGATCTGCGTAGGACAGCGCGCGGGGAATCGGACTGTCGGTTTCTCAATCAGCTTCCTGAGCCAGTTGTGCGGTCCGAAAGTGATCTTGTCCTCGTTGCTGATCCGCACACCAGGCTGCCGCGCGAACGGCGGCGAGAGATAGTGCCAGACCAGCCAGTCATGCTGCCAGAGTACCAAGGGCAGCATTCGTGGCTGGTCTGATTCACGCCTCTGTCACTGATCTGTCACGGCGCCGCGGCATCGTCCACGCCGTCGCGAATCACCGGATAGCTATCGGATTTTCCGCCGACCCCGTTGCGCCCTTCGAACGCAGCCGCGGAAACGAGTACATGAACTCGCTGCGCCGGCTATTACTTCGTGTCGAGCTTTTCGAACACTTCCTTCGCCGCCCGGAAGGAATCCACTCCGGCGGGCACGCCGGCATAAATCGCGACCTGCATGAAGATTTCGCGAATCTCGTCGCGCGAGACGCCGTTCTTCAATGCGCCGGCGATGTGCAACCGCAATTCATGTGGACGATTCAGGCAGCTGATCATCGCGAGATTGAGCATGCTCCGCGTCCTGCGGTCGAGGCCATCGCGTCCCCACACCGCGCCCCAGCAGTACTCGGTGACGAGCTCCTGCATCGGCATGCTGAAGCTGTCGGCTGCCTTGAATGCCGCATCGACAAATTCCTTGCCGAGCACTGCGCTGCGAATCTCCCGACCCTTATCGAACGTCGCTTTATCCATTTCTTCTCCAGTGATTGACCGTGTGTCGCGGAGGCTGAACCCTCGCTCTACGACGACGGTACCTTCCCTTTGACCGCACCTTTGACCTTTGACCTATTTGATCTCCACCCCCGCCCACTCCTCTACAACTCTCGCGATGGAAGTAAAGTCAGAGTCAGCACCGAACTTCGCCTGCGTAATCGCGAGCATCTGGCGAACCGCGGCACCGGCCACCATCGGCACTCCCAGCGCTTCCGCTTCATCGAGACAGAGGCGGACGTCCTTGTACGACAGGCCAGTCGCGAACCCGAAGTCGAAGGTGCGCGGGATAACCGATTTCGGAAACTTGTCCTGTGTCGCGCTGTTACGTCCGCTGCCCGCATTGATGATGTCGCACAGCGTCTTTGCATCGAGCCCCGCCTTCACGCCCATTGCCACCGCTTCCGACGACAGCACGATGGCGGCGGCCGCCAGCAGATTGTTGGCGAGCTTCGCGATTTGGGCGAGGCCGGGTTTCTCGCCGACATAGAACGTTTTGCCGAACGTCTTGAGCACCGGGTCGACGATGGGAAACGTGTCCTTGCGGCAGGAGACCATGACAGCAAGCGTGCCCTTCGTCGCGCCACCGATGCCGCCGCTGACGGGTGAGTCGACCCACGCCACGCCTCGCTCGGACGCCGCCTTCGCCACCACCCCAGCGACCGTCGGCCCGGTGGTCGACAGATCGATAAGCGTCTTGAGTCGATTTCCCTTCAGGATGCTTCCCAGACTCACGGCCTGCACGATCGGCGGGGTGGGCAGGCTAATCAGCACCATGTCGGATGACGAGGCCACGTCTTCCGCCGACGACGCAACCGTGGCACCCCTCGCGGCCAGCGGCTTCACCACATCCGCGTTCGTATCGAACACGCACAGCGTATGTCCCGCATCGAGCAGCCGATTCGCCATCGGCCCGCCCATGCGCCCCACACCTACAAATCCCAAGACCTGTTCGCTCATCTGCCCTCACTATTCACGCACTACCTTTGTATGAACGGGTTCGGCACCGTCGTCGCGGTGGAAATCCACACGCTTTTCACCTGCAGGTATTCCTTGATCATGTCCTGACCGCTCTCGCGCCCGATGCCAGAGCGCTTGTATCCGCCAAACGGCGAGAGATAGCTCACGGCGCGATAGGTATTGATCCAGACGGTACCCGCGTGGAGTCTGTCGGCCATCGTGAGCGCCCGGCGCATATTCTGCGTCCAGACACCAGCGGCCAGACCATATACCACGTCGTTCGCGATCGCGATCGCTTCTTCGTCGTCCTTGAACGGAATCACGGAGAGGACGGGACCAAAGACTTCCTCCTGCGCGATCCGCATGCGATTGTTGACGCCCTCGAAGATCGTCGGCTCGACGAACCAGCCGCTGCCGCATTCGGGTCTTTCCGCGCGCGCACCGCCAAGCACCGCCCGTGCGCCTTCGCCCCTGGCGATGTCGATGTACTTGAGAATCTTCTCGAACTGCGGCTTGTTCGTGACGGGTCCGATCTGCGTGTCGGCACTCATCGGGTCGCCCATCTTCGCCGTCTTCGCGAACGCGACGAGTTTGTCGAGGAACTCGTCGTGAATGCGCTGTTGCACCAGCAGTCTCGAGCCGGCGATGCACGTCTGTCCCGTCGCCGCAAAAATCCCTGAGATCGCGCCTTTCACCGCGTTGTCGATTTCGGCGTCGTCGAAGACGATGTTGGGTGACTTGCCGCCCAGTTCCATCGTCACGTGCTTGAGACCGCGCGCAGCCGCTTCGTAGATTCGCTGGCCGGTGAGGTCGGAGCCCGTGAACGCCACTTTCGCGACGAGTGGATGCTCGACGAGCGGCGCGCCCACGTCGGCCCCAAATCCGGTGACCACGTTGACGACGCCAGGAGGGAAGCCGGTGTCCTCGATCAGCTTCATGAACTCGAGCACCGACGCCGACGTGAACTCCGATGGCTTGATGACCACCGTGTTGCCCGCGGCGAGGGCCGGGGCGAGCTTCCACGTGGTGAGGAGCAGGGGCGAGTTCCACGGCACGATTGCGGCGATCACGCCGAGAGGCTCGTAGCGCGTGTAGTTGAACGTGTCTGGCTTGTCGGTGGGAAGGACAGCGCCTTCGATCTTGTCGGCAAGACCACCGTAGTAGTGATACCACTGCGCCATGTACGCCGTCTGCATGCTCATTTCCGCGTAGAGCTTGCCGTTGTCGCGTACCTCGATCTCCGCCAGCTGCTTCGAGCGCTCGGTGATCAGATCGCCAAGCTTGCGAAGCAGTGCGCCGCGACGCGACGCCGTCAGCTTTGGCCACTCACCGGAGGTGAAGGCCTTGTGCGCGGCGCGCACGGCGCGATCGACGTCCGCGGCGGTTCCTCGCGGGATACGCGCCCACGGCTCGGCACGAAAGGGATCGTCGCTTTCAAAGTATTCACTGGATGCCGCATCGACCCACTGGCCGTCGATGTACATCTTGTAGGTGGTAAGTGTGGCGGTGGCGGTCACAGAGGATCTCCCCAACCGATCACCTTATAGCGACGCGGCGGCATGTGCAAATCGAGGGCGATCGCCCCGACAGCTCCGGCTAAAGCCGGACATTACGTACGGCGGACCTACTTGACATCAGGCTTCGTGAAGGTGAAGTCCTGGAATTGCGTGCTGCCTTCCTTCGTCCGGTAAACAGCGTTGTTCGGATTCTCGAGACAGTCCCAGTATCGAATCCGCAACTGCTTGTCCTGGTCGCTGACCTTCGAGTAGCGCTGCTTGACGTACCAAGGCTCGAGGAGCGCCGGAGGATCGTAGACCCACACGTCGACTTCGACAGTGCGGTCGTCAACTTTTTCCCAGATCTCGACAGTCTCGACTTGATCCGTGTATTCAGGATTTCCACGTTGATAGACGCCGGCCCTGAGCTGATTCGTATGAATAGTGAGTGTCTGATTGTTCCAGAAGCCGATCGAGTCGCCGTAATACAGCGGATAGCGATCGGCTTCGGGAATGTGCTCGCGGCCGTCGGTGTAGATACGACGGACGTTGTTGACGGTCTCGCTCGACAGCCACGTCTGATCGGGTGTGACGATGAACTCGCGAAGGAAGGGAATCGCCAACCAGCGTGGATGGCCGGGCGGCGCGCATGAACTGATCGGGTCGTACTCGATACCTTTGCCGATGCGAGCCAGTTCTTCGTCGAGCTTCCGCTGATATTCAGGCGTCAGCTTTGCTGTCGTGACGACCCCCTCGGGCGTGTCCGGGTCGAACAGGAAGCCGCGATTGGAGTTCCAGACCCACAGACCCGCCCAGTCTGGAAGCTCGCTCGGCGTAAGCCGCCGGTCGCCACCGGCCTCTTGCCGAAACGCCTGGTAGAGGTCCCATGCAGTTTTGTGACGAAGTCCGAGCTCGTGCATGGCGCCTCGCTCGCGGCGCGGACGCGCGGGAGAGTCCTTCGGAGCCACGCAGGCTGAGGACGCAAGCAGTACTGTGCACGCCATGCCGACGAGTCTCAACACCAAGCCGTCAGCCCTGTTCAATTCTGATATCTGGGACATGTATCCGAACTTTTCAAGCTAAGACTAATGCAATCAGCGGGTTCAGCCATTGATCGTCGATCGGCCGTGTTCCAAAACGGCGCCTCCCGCTTGATCGGAGAGAGCCGACACGCGGACTCACGCATCCGGTGTAACATCCTCATTATCTGTCGTTTATCCCGTTCGCTGATGGGCGTGTCTAACATGGTTCACATATTGCTCCATGTGAGGTCGAGCGGAGGGACCATGGTGCGTATCTCTGTTGGTGTGGGGCTTCTGGCGGCATTGCTGGTCACGTATTGGGTACATCCAACAGCCGCGTGGGTTGCGCTGTTTTCTACGTCCACGTTGGCGCTCGCCCGGCACGTCCGGCAACGAGATGAAGAGGCGGAAGCCGCTTTTCAGCGCGTCGACGAGTAGAGCAGCACGAACGCGAACGAGAGGGCGGAGCCCTCTCGTCGACGGCTCCCCCGTGTGACTGCTACGCCGCCACGGCTCCACCTCGACCGCGCGCTGCGCGCCATCAGCGACAACTCAAAATTGCGGAGCAACGCTCCAGGGCACTGACTTCGTCTTAGACTCAGACTGAGATGACCCCGGGGGTGAGTTTCGCGACGCCGCATGGCAATCACCCCGACGTCGTGCGAAGGGTGCAGTTCCATGAACGTCCCGCTGCGCGCACTCAATCGATTCGGCCTCGGCGCCCGGCCAGGAGAGCGTCAACGGATATCGGACGCCCGCGGCTGGTTGAAGGCACAACTCGAGGCCGGCGCACCAATCGTCCGCGCGGCCGAGAGCACCTCTCCCGCGGCGATTGGCGACGCCATCCGCGCGCTGCGCATGCAGGGCCAACGCGACGAACAGGAACGACGCGAGGCACGTCGTCGTCTCGTTGAACTTTCCGCCAGCGAAGCACGAGCGGCGCTCGACATCCGCGTGACCAGCGATCGTCCGTTCGTCGAACGTCTCGTGGCGTTCTGGTCCAATCACCTGTGTGTTTCTGCGGGTGGCAAGTTTCTGGTCGCGCCCATCGCCGGCTCCTATGAGCGAGACGTCATTCGACCGCACGTGCTCGGGCGATTCGAAGACATGGTGCTGGCATCGGCAAAGCATCCGGCGATGCTGGCGTACCTGGACAACTTTCAATCGATCGGTCCATCGTCGCCGGGTGCACAGGCGGCCAGTCAGCGAAGCAACGGAGCGAAGCGCGGTCTGAATGAAAACTACGCCCGAGAATTGCTCGAACTGCACACGCTCGGCGTAAACGGCGGCTACACGCAGGAGGACGTACAGGAGCTCGCGCGGATCCTCACGGGCTGGACGATCGCGGGCATCCCTGGCCCCGGTGCGCGAATGCAACCGCGTCGGGGCGGAGGAGGCGTTCGACGCGCAGGCACTCAGCAAAACGGCCCCCTCGGTTTCGTGTTTCAGGAATTTCTGCACGAGCCGGGAGCCAAGACCGTTCTCAAGCAGCGCTACAAGGAAGACGGCGTCGGCGAGGGCGAACGCGCGATTCGGGCGTTGTGTGGACATCCATCCACCGCGAAATTCGTCGCGACGAAACTTGCCACGCATTTCATCAGCGACGATCCTCCAGCCGCGACGATCGATCGCCTGGCGCGCGCCTTCCGATCCAGCGAGGGCGATCTGAAAGCCGTCGCCATTGCTCTCGTCGATGAGCCGGATGCGTGGCGTGACGATGCGCGGAAGTTCCGGACACCGCAGGACTGGTTCATCGCCGTGCTACGCGCGTTCGGATCGACCGAGGTGAACCCGAATGCACCGGCGCTCTTGCGACAACTGCGGCAGCCGCTGTGGTCACCACCTTCTCCGAAGGGCTACGGCGATGGGATGCAGGAGTGGGCGGATCCGGACTCGCTTCTCAATCGCGGTGAGCTGGCGAGAACGATCTCGCGTCTTCCGTCTGTGACAGCAGTCGATCCCCGGTCGTTGCTCGACGTCGTGGATGTTCCTGCTGGAAATCCTCTGCATGCACTGATCGCCGACACCTCGATCCCAGCGCGCGAGCGGGTAGCGCTCGCGATTGCCGGTCCCGCATTTCAGTGGAGATGACCATGAACCGCCGCGATTTCGTTCGCAACATGTGCTACGGCGGAATCGCCACGTGGGCTCTTCCGAGTGTCAGCTTCGCGCAGGTCCAGCAATCGGGCAGGTTCGTGTTCGTCCTGCTGCGCGGCGGCTTCGATGGTCTCGCTGCCGTCGTTCCGTACGGAGATCCCGAGTATTCCGCGCTGCGCGGCACATTTGCATTCAACGAGTCCGAGCTGACTCCGCTCGACGAGACATTCGGTCTGGCTCCGGGCTTGTCCCCGCTGCGCGTGTTGTGGGACGCCAACGAGCTCGCGGTGTTGCACGCGATGGCGATTCCGCATCGCACGCGCAGCCATTTCGACGGCCAGGCCATCCTCGAAACCGGCCTCGATCATCCGGTTGGATCCTCCGACGGGTGGCTCAATCGGCTTTTGCAGGTCATGTCCGGACGCCGTGCGGGAATCGCGATCGCAGCAGGCATGCCGCTTTCCTTGACAGGTCCATTCGAGGTGGAAAGCTGGTCGCCGACAAAGCTCGGCGTCGTCGACGATTTGTTCCTGGAGAGGCTGGCGGTGTTGTATCGCACGGATTCGGCACTGCAGGGACGATTCGAGGCGGCGCTGCAGCAACAGAATCTCGTCGGTGAGGAGCCAATGTCGGGCGGCAACGCGCGGCGCGGTGGCGTCACGCCGTTGATGCAGGCGGCGGCACGGATTCTTCGGCAGGAGCAGGGTCCGAACATCGCCGCGATGGAGTTCAGCGGGTGGGACACGCACGCGAATCAGGGCATGGCCGGTGGCGCGCTGGATCGTCTGCTTGGCCAGCTCGCGGATGGACTCGTCGCGTTCCGTACGGAGATGGGTGCCGCATGGCGGACGACAACGATCGTCGTGATGACTGAATTCGGGCGCACCGCTCGTCCCAATGGAACACGCGGTACGGATCATGGGACCGGCGGGGCTGGCTTGATCCTCGGCCCACGGCTCTCTCATGCGCGTGTCGTGTCCGACTGGCCGGGCCTCGGGCAGAGCGCGCTGTATGAAGGACGCGATCTCAAGCCCACCCTCGACACGCGGGCAGCACTGAAGGCAGCGCTCGCGGGCACGTTCGACCTGACCGCCGCACAGCTTGAACGCGTATTTCCCAACTCTGCTGCAGCGAGCCCGATTTCAAAGTTAATGGCGTAAATCCCGCGCAATCCTCGCGCAATCCCTCTTGACGGCAGGGGTGCCTCGGGAATAGCGTCCTCCCTTCACGATGGCGATCCGCCACGCGTAAGGGGGCGCTCATCCCATGAAACGGCTCACTCGCGTCTTTGCTGTTGTGGCGCTCGCGACAGCCACAGTCGACCTCCCCAACAGTCGCGTTCGGGCACAGGATTCAGCGCAGCCGGCACAGCAATCGTCAGCGCAAGGACCGCAGGACGTCGCAAGCAACAAGCTTTACATCGTGCAAATGGCCGACCTCCCGGTGGCAGCCTATGCCGGTGGCATCGCAGGGTTGCCAGCAACCAGGCCAGGTCGCGGACGCAAGTTCGATCCAGACAGCGCGAACGTCTCCAACTATGCCGGCTACCTCGATTCGCGACACGACCGGGCGGTCGGGAGGATCGGAGGCAGAAAGGTCTACGACTTCAAGTACGGCTTCAACGGCTTCGCGGCGGAATTGACGGAAGCGCAGGCCGAGGCGCTCCGTGGAGAGGCTGGTGTGCTCAGCGTGACGAAGGACGAACTGCAGTCGATCACCACGTCGTCGACTCCACACTTTCTCGGTCTCGACGCACCCGGTGGCTTGTGGGATCAGCTCGGCGGCGTCGACAGCGCTGGCGAAGACATCATCATCGGCGTGATCGACTCTGGCATCTGGCCCGAGAGCGAGAGTTTCTCGGATCGTACCGGAACGAACGGTAACGGCAAGAAGAATGGAAAACTGAGTTACCACCACATCCCCGGGTGGCACGGCAAATGTTCGCCGGGAGAAGCGTTCAACGCCTCGATGTGCAACCAGAAGCTCATTGGTGCGCGGCGTTACAACGCCGCATGGGGAGGCGATGCTGCCCTCGAGGCGCAGCGGCCATGGGAGTTCATGTCTCCGCGTGACTACAACGGGCACGGCACGCACACTTCGTCCACCGCCGGCGGGAATCACGACGTCACACTGACAGGGCCGGCGGCGATCTTCGGCAAGGCGAGCGGCATGGCCCCGCGCGCGCGCATTGCGATGTACAAGGCGCTCTGGTCGACGCAGGACGGCGCGACTGCCTCCGGGTTCACCTCGGATCTCGTGGCGGCAATCGATCAAGCGGTAGCCGACGGCGTCGACGTAATCAACTATTCGATCAGCGGGACGACGAGCAACTTTCTTGATCCCGTGGAGATCTCGTTCCTTTTTGCCGCTGATGCGGGTGTCTTCGTCGCAGCGTCAGCCGGCAACTCGGGTCCCACAACGGGCACTGTGGCCCACCCGTCGCCATGGATCACGACGGTCGCGGCCGGTACGCATAATCGCAGCGGAGAAGGTTCAGCGACGCTCGGTAACGGGACAACTTACAATGGCGCATCGCTGGCCACTGCAGTCGGCCCCGCTCCGTTCATCGATTCGGTGAACGCCGGGTTGCCCGGCGCTGATGCCACGGCCGTAAGCCTCTGCTTTACGGCTGCGGACAACGGCGGAAAGCCGGTGCTGGATCCAGCCAGGGTCGCCGGCAAGATCGTGCTCTGCGACCGCGGCGTCAACGCGCGCGTGGCCAAGAGCCAGGCGGTCAAGGACGCCGGCGGCGTCGGCATGATCCTGGTGAACGTCACGCCAGGTAGTCTGAATGCCGACTTCCATTTCGTACCCACCGTCCACCTGGCGGACACCGCGCGCGCGGCGCTCAAGGCGTACGCGGCTACCGCGAGCGCAACCGCGCGGATCAACCAGTCCACGATTCTCTTCAACGTGCCAGCGCCGCAAACTGCCGCGTTCTCCTCGCGCGGCCCGCTGACGGCGGGCGGCGGCGACCTGCTCAAGCCGGACATCATTGCGCCCGGCCAGGACATCATTGCCGCCGTCGCACCGACCCCTCCGAATGCCGGCTTCTCCTTCAACCTGTACAGCGGCACGTCGATGTCGAGCCCGCATGTGGCGGGACTGGCCGCGCTGCTCAAGAACCTGCATCCGGATTGGACGCCGATGATGATCAAGTCGGCGCTCATGACGAGCGCGAGCGACGTGATCGACGGACCGGCCACGAGTGCGACGGTGATTTTCCGTCAGGGCGGCGGACACGCAGCGCCGAACGCGGCAGCGGATCCGGGGCTGATCCTCAGCTCGAGCTTCAACGACTGGCTAGCGTTCCTGTGCGGTGCGACGAACGGAGTCAATCCAGCCGTCTGCGCGCAACTGTCGGCGGCAGGCTTTTCTCTGGATCCCAGTAATCTGAACGGCGCATCGATCGCTATCGGTGATCTCGCCGGCTTTCAGACGGTCAAACGGACGGTGACCAATGTCGGCAGCAGCGTTGCAACGTACTCGTCGTCGGTCACCGGCATGACCGGTTTCACTGTTGACGTAATGCCACAGACGATCACACTCAATCCCGGTCAAAGCGGTTCGTTTACCGTCAAATTCACGAGAACGACAGCGACGATCGCGGCGTATACCGGGGGTCAATTGACGTGGACGGATGGACTGCACCGTGTCCGGCTGCCGCTCGTCGTGCGACCAGTCGCGCTGAGCGCCCCTGCCCAGGTGTCGGGTATGGGTGGCCCACTCAGTTACAACGTGACGTTCGGCTACACGGGCACGTTCACGGCGACCGCCCGAGGACTCGTACCTGCAGTCGTGACAAACGGCATCGTAGCGGACGATCCAGACGACGCGTTCACCCCGCCGCCACCCACAAGCGCGGACGTCGTCGCAATCCCGATCGCGGTTCCCGCCGGCACCTCGTACGCGCGCTTCTCGACGTTCAATGCCGACGTTACCCCGGGTAGCGACATCGACCTTTATGTCTACAGGGGTACGACGCTGGTCGGCGCGAGCGGAAGCGGGACGTCGGCAGAAGAAGTCAACCTGCTCAATCCGAGCGCCGATACCTACACGGTGTATGTCCATGGCTTCGCCGTAAACGGCACCACTCCGTTCAAGTTGCATACGTGGCTGCTCGGAATGACTGCCTCGGGCAACATGGCAGTCGCCGCACCACCAGCGGCCACGCAGGGTACGACGGCGGCCATCAACCTGACGTTCAGCGGCCTGGCGTCAGGAACGAAGTATCTGGGCTCGGTTGCGTATGACGGCATCACGGGGCTGCCGAACCCGACCATCGTCCGAATCGACACGCCGTAAATGATCTTCGATGATAGGCGCCGGGTCTCAATAACAAGACCCGGCCTACTGGCGACAACGTAAGGGCGGGTCCTCGTTCATGGACCCGCCTCGTTGACAGAATTTTCTACTGATTGGCGGCCCGGGGCGCAGCGTCGGCCGCCAATTTCTTCAGTAGCGCCGCGGTGTCCTCGTGCACGTCGATTCGCGCACCGCCGCGGCTGTTGCCACCGGCTTTGCCGAGCGCGGAATCGATCGGGGTATTGCCCTTCGCGTCTTTCGCGTTGAGATCCGCGCCACGCGAGACGAGGAATGTCACTACGTCGTTCCAGCCCCAGCGCGCGGCTTCGTGCAGGGCAGTGAGACCACGCGAGTCTTTCGCGTTGATGTCCCCGCCGGCGTCGAGCAGGAGCTTCAGCGATTCGATCGATCGCTGCTGCGTGTCTTCGCTCAAATAGAAACCACGTGTGTCGGCGTCGACCGATCCCAGACCGGCGGCGGCCATTGTCGGCGTCATCGCCCGGCTGTTGGTGAGCGTCAGATCGGCGCCTTTCGCGAGCAGGAGGCGGATTGCCGGCGCGTCCAGCGCCTTCGCGGCGCGCAGCAGCGGCGTCGTTCCGGTCGTCAGCATCCCATCGAGTCCCCGATCGTTACCGACGTTGCGGAAGGGAGGCGGAAGACGCAGCCGCGCGTTGGGGTTGGCGCCGGCATCGAGCAGCATCCGGATGACGTCCAAGCCTGTGGTCTCGTCGAGCGACGGCAAATCGGGTCGACCGCCGCGCGGGATCGTGTTGACATCCACCGCCGCGTACAACGGGGCGCGGCCCCACAGATCCCATTGATTCGGGTTCGCGCCGGCGCTGATCAGATACGCGGCAGTATCGAACTGCATGTTGATGATGGCCGTGAGCAACGGGCTGAGTCCCTCTGGATCGGCAAGGTTCAGCTGGGCGCCTTTTTCGACGAGGGCACGCGCGCAATCCGCGCAGCCTTCGCGGGCGGCGTAGAGGAGCGGCGTCAGTCCGCCGGCCGGGCGATAGATGGCGCGCGGTTCGGCAGTGACCTGCCGCTGCCAGTCGTTCACCATCGAGCGCGCATCGACCTGCGCGCCGCGCGCGATCAACTCGCGCACCATTGCGGGCTGCTTCTGCGCCGTCGCCCACATCAGCGCCGTCTGCCCGCGCCATTTCTCCACCGCATTGACGTTGGCGCCGCGCTGGATGAGCAGACGAGCCGCATCGACCTGACTCGTGCGCGCGACGACCATCAGGGCCGTCTGACCATCGGAATTCGGCGACTCGACATCGGCGCCCGCCTCGAGCAGCGCTTCGAGCAACGGCGCGCTCGCCACGACTGCCGCCTCCGACATGGGAGTGGAACCGTAGTCGTTCTTGACGTTGACCTTCGCTCCGGCGCGGATCAATCGAGTCACGAGATCCAGGTCATTGCGCTGCACAGCCCAGTGCAACGCCGTCGTCCCGTCCGGTTCGGTCGCGTTTACGTCGGCCTTCTTGGCGACGAGCGCCAGTGCCGCCTCGCGATTGCCGGCCTTGACGGCTTCGACGAGTGGCGGTGAGGCGGCAGGTAAACCTGCTGCTGCATGTAGAGGCGCGGCTTGAGCCGCGCCAACGACGAGCAGCGCGATGAGAAACATTCTCGACATGTTCAATCCGTCGTAGGGCGGGTCCTGTTCTGTGAACCCGCCTCGAGATGCCCGGCCCAAGAACAACATCCGGTCTACGAGTTATCTACAGTTCCGAGAACAGCTGCGTGCTGTTGCCGAACTTCTCCACCGGGATGCCTGCGCGATCGAGCAGCGTCAGATGCAGATTCGCCAGCTGTGTCTTGTCCTCGTACTTCAGGTGCTGGCCGCCCTTGAGTTTGCCGGCACCACCGCCGACGACGATCGTCGGGAGCGGGAATTCGTCGTGCGCGTTGCTGTTGCTCATGTTGCTGCCGTAGAGCAGGATCGAGTGATCGAGCACCGACCCATCGCCGTCCGGCATCGCGGCAAGCTTGGTGAGGAACTTGGCGAACGCCTGGCTGTGATACGTCTGGATCTTGACCAGCTTGTCCTTGCGCGCTTTGTCGTTCTGATGATGTGACAGCGGGTGGAACGCATCGGAAATGCCGATGTGGTTGTAGGTGACGTTACTGCCCTCGCCCGCCATCATGTAGGTGAACACGCGCGTCAGGTTTGCCTGATAGGCGAGCGCGATCATCTCGAACATCAGATTGAGCCGCTGATCGAAGTTCGTCCCCACCGGCACGTCTGGCAGATCCAGGCTGGAGAGATCCTGCGCCTCCATCTTCTGCACGCGCCGCTCGATCTCGCGAACGCTCTCGAGGTAGTCGGTGAGCTTCGCGCGGTCGGGCACGTCGAGCGTGCGCTGCAGGTCGTTCGCTTCCTGGGTGACGAGATCGAGGATGCTGGCGTACTGTTTGGTGATCGCCTTGCGCTCCTGCGCCGTGTCGCCTTGCCCGAAGAGCCGCTCGAACAGCTTGCGCGGATCGGATTCCATCGGCAACGGCGTCGTTGGGGATCGGAAGGAAATGGTCGAGCCGTAGCTGCACCCATAGGTGCGATCGCATGCGCCGCTTCCGCCACGTCCCTCGGTCGCGACCTCGAGCGAGGGCAACGGCGTATCCTGGCCGAGGTGTTGCGCGGCCAATTGGTCGATGGTGATGCCGCCGTGCGGCTCCTGAGTCGGTTCCGGCAACACGCAACTGAGCCATGTGCCGGGTTGCAACGCGTGCACCGGTGGCGCAATCGCGGCCTTGTTCTCGAGGCCGCTGACGATGGTCAGTTGTTTCTTGAACGGCGCGAACGGCTGGAGAATCGGCGACAACTCGAAGTTCGTGCCTTCAGCGGCCGGCGTCCAGTGTTCCATGATCGCGCCATGCGGCAGATACATGAACCCCATACGCGGCTTCGGGGCCGCAGCCGTCTGCGCCAGCACGGTCCACGCGGGAACCATGGCGTCGAGGAACGGCAATCCGACCGCCACACCTGCGCCGCGAAGGAAGGTACGCCGTGAGAGATGCTTCTTCGTAATGAACATGACTCGTCTCCGGTCTGCCTGATGTCTCCGCGGAGGCTGAAGCCTCCGCTCTACGCGCGCCGCGCCGGGTCTCTCGACCCGGTCGATGTCTACGGTCTTCTGTCCTGGTCCGTCGTCAACGACGCCGTCGACGATGACGGCCGCTCCGGCGCGGGCACCATCCGCATGCGGAAGGCGTCGCTCCGGACGATTCCCATCACGATTGACGAGAAGCGGTACTCATCGCGTGCGGCCTCTCGAACGATCTTACGCACGGTCGGCATGTCGTAGTAGTCGACAGTGCGTCCGAGTGCATACGTCATCAGTCTTTCGGTCAGCGTCTGCACGAATTGCTCGGGACGTCTGGTCAGGGCCACGCGAAGGTCGGCCGGGCTGTTGACGGCGGTGCCATCCACCAGTTTGCCCGACGCGTCGATGGCGGTACCGGCATAGCGGTCTTCCGCGCGCCATTCG
>JBKPNV010000021.1:0-6207 GCA_046732795.1 Acidobacteriota bacterium | reverse complement strand
GGCGCGCCGTCCGGCACGCGCATCTTCTTCAGGTTAGTCCCGTCGGTAAACACGAACGACCGCGAGTCGGGGGACCAAAATCCTGGATTTGTGAAACGACCGGTGCGCACGGGCTCTGGCGTGAGTTGATTCAGACGGCGTAGGTGCATCCCGTCTCCATAGAAAATCACTGCACTGCCGTCGGGCGAGATCTCGGGGGTGGCATGGATGTCACCGATCCGCGCGAGGCCTCCTGCCGCCGGCGCGATCGTAAACGCCAAGTCGGCCCCGGGGGTGCTCGCCTCCGGTCGCGGGCGCCACCATCCCACGATGGCGAGCGCGGCGAGCACCGCCGCCGCGGACCACAAGGCCTTCTGCCTACGCGGCATCGATGTCGTCGCCAATGCCTGCGGCGCGGCCGTCTCGAACGCGCCCTCCAGTGCCAACCGCACGTCACCGATGGCCTGCGCCCGTTGCTTCGGATCTTTCTGGAGGCACACGCGCAGCACCTGACGCACTCTCGCCGGCACGTCGGCTCCGACAGCATCCCACTTCGGATCCAGCTTCACGACCGCCGCCAGCGTGTCCGTCAGATCCTCGCCAGGAAACGCTCGCTGTCCCGTCACCATCTCGAACAGCACGCATCCGAAGGCCCAGATGTCGGCGCGCTTGTCCACCGTCTTGCCACGCGCTTGCTCAGGGGCCATGTACGCCGCCGTCCCGAGAAGCATGCCCGCTTGGGTCATCGCCGGTGTCGTGATCGTCGGCGACATCGATGCGCTCGCGGTCATCGCGCCCACTGGCTCCATCGCCTTGGCCAGCCCGAAGTCCAGCACCTTCACGGTGCCGTCGCTCCGCACCTTGATGTTCGCGGGTTTCAGATCGCGGTGAATGATCCCTTGCTCATGGGCGGCCTCGAGGGCTTCGGCAATCTGTTTCGCGATCGGCAGCGCTTCGTCGATGGGAACGGCACCTTGCGCGATGCGATCTGCCAGCGTCGGCCCATCCACCAACTCCATCACCAGTGCGGTGGCGGCGCCTGATCGCTCCAGGCCATAGATGCCGGCAATGTTCGGATGATTGAGCGCAGCGAGGACTTCCGCTTCACGTTGGAAGCGTGCGAGTCGTTCAGCATCCCCGGCCACCGACGCGGGCAGGACTTTGATCGCGACGCTACGTTTCAGGTCAGTGTCGGTGGCCTTGTAAACCTCGCCCATCCCACCCGCGCCGATTTGGATGAGGACTTCATATGGGCCGAGGCGGGTACCGGGAGTGAGGAACACAGGTGACGTGATTATCGATCAGACATCCTCGAAGAGCCGTCATCAATCGAGGGTTCCGGCGCGATCACGACCGCCTCCGATCAGTCGCGCCGTGCGGGGCAAAGAGTGTGACGTGAGCGGCTCGCCGCGGAACAGAGAATCTTCAGTACGACCTGCCGGTCGAGCCGGGTGTCGGTGGCGAGAAGGATCTCGCCCATGCCGCCGGCTCCGATGTAGCCGGTGACTTCATGCTGGCCGGTCACGTTCCAGGGGCGAATGACACCAGCGTCCCCGGATTATATGGGGATGCCGTAGAGAGCGTCGTGGCTCGATGCGATGGAGCGCGAAGGCTACATCTTGTAAACAATCGCCATCAGCACCGCGACGTCGTTCTTCTGGATGGTCGGCAGCGGCGGCTTGTTTTTGTAGGTGTCGAGCGTTTCGATCTTGATTTGCGTGTGCGTGGACATGCCGACGGCCAGGCTCACGCCGAACGTGAACAAAGTGTCCTCGAAGTCGTCCATCTTCCACAGACCGATGAAGGCCTGCGTCAATGTGGTGTTCGGTGTGAGCCTTTGAATCAACTTTTCGCCCGTTGCCAGCGCGCCCGACGAATTCACATCGAAGCCCGGATTCTTCTCCCAGACGACACCGACGCTGCCGTCGACATCAAGCTTGGTCGCGGGCGTGTCGAACAGCTTGTAGCCGAGACCGCCAGTCGGCGCGACGAGGTAGTCGATGTCCTTGAATTCGTCCTTCAGGTATTGGTTCTGCCCAAACACGTAGAGCCGCTGGGTGAGCTTGTACTGATCGCGCACGTTGAAACCAATCCGGTTCGCGGTGAGATCTCCCTCCGTTCGCGCGCGAAGGAAGAGTCCGTCGGACTTGATCAGATTCCGCTGGTGCGGGTCGTAGACGATATCGTAGGCGGCGTTGGTGCTGGTGGTGTCCGAGTTGCCGTTGGTGAGCGCGAGGCCAGCGCTCGCGGTGACGGTCCAGATCTTCGGCGGCTCATTTGCGGGAGCCTGCGCGAATGCCGGGCCGACGAGGCACAGCAGTACCGCGATACTGCACACTGTCATCGAGAACGAGCCGCGCATACCGTTACGCCTGCGCGGCTGCGCTCAGAGTGTCCGCTGGAGATTCGAGTGGCGCGCCGAGGATGATGCGCATCATCCGGCGCAGCGGTTCGGCGGCGCCCCAGAGCAACTGATCGCCGACGGTGAAGGCCTGCAGATATTCACCGCCCATCGACAGTTTCTTCAGCCGGCCCACCGGCACCGTCAGTGTCCCGGTGACGGCTGTGGGCGTGAGGTCGCGCAGCGTCACCTTCTTCTCGTTGGGTACAACCTTCACCCAGTGGTTGGCGTCGGCAAGCAGCCGTTCGATGTCCGCAAGCGGCACGTCGCGTCGCAGCTTCACCGTCAGGGCCTGACTGTGGCATCGCATCGATCCCACGCGCACACAGATGCCGTCGATTGGAATCGGCCGCGAGGACCGGCCGAGAATCTTGTTGCCCTCGGCTTGCGCCTTCCACTCTTCGCGACTCTGTCCGTTGCCGAGATCGGCGTCGATCCAGGCGAGCAGGCTGCCGGCAAGTGGGAATTCGAAGTTCGCGACCGGGAAGTCGCTGGAGCGCTGCGTCGCGATTAGTTTGCGATCGATGTCGAGGATCGAGGACGCCGGATCGGCCAGGAGATCGGAGACGGAGTCGTGCGCCACTCCCATCTGCGCCACCAGCTCGCGCATGTGCTTCGCACCGCCGCCCGATGCGGCCTGATACGTCATCGACGTCGTCCACTCGATGAGGTCGGCGCGGAACAGGCCGTCCATGGCCATGAGCATCAGGCTGACCGTGCAATTGCCACCGATGAAATCTTTGCGACCGCGATCGAGGGCACGGTCGATGACCTCGCGATTGACCGGGTCGAGGATGATCACCGCATCGTCGGCCATGCGCAGGTGGCGCGCCGCGTCGATCCAGTATCCCGTCCAGCCGGCCTTGCGTAATTTCGGATGGATGTCGGCGGTGTATTCACCACCCTGGCACGAGATGAGGATGTCCATCGCCGCCAGCGCGGTGACGTCGTTCGCATCCTTGACGACCGGGACAGTCTTGCCGATGGCCGGCGCGGTGCCGCCCGCCTGGGAAGTGGAGAAGAAGACGGGATCGATCAGATCGAAGTCCCGTTCCTCGCGCATACGCTGCACGAGCACGGAACCCACCATGCCACGCCAACCGATGATGCCTGCTTGCATCTCCATATTGTAAGACACCGGGTGTAATTTCCGCATGCAACCGATCGGACATTACACCCGGTGTCCTGCGTGGAATCTGTGGCGGGCGCTACACGAGCAGCTGCTTGGCGATAGTCTGCAGCTGCAAGTTCGAGGTACCCTCGTAAATCTGTCCAATCTTGGCATCGCGAAACAGCTTCTCGACTGGGTAGTCCTTCACGAAGCCGTTACCGCCAAAGAGATTCACGGCCAGCGAGGTCACACGCTCGGCAACCTCGGACGCGAACAGCTTGCACATCGCCGCTTCCTGCACAAACGGCTGCCTGCCATCGCGCAGGCGCGCCGCGTTGTAGACGAGCAGGCGCGCCGCTTCGACCTCCGTCGCCGCCCGTGCCAGTTGAAACTGCACGCCCTGAAACGAGGCGATCGTGTTGCCGAACTGCTTTCGCTCTTTCGTATATCGCACCGCATGGTCGAGCGCACCTTGTGCGATGCCGATCATCTGCGCGCCGATGCCGATCCGTCCTTCATTGAGCGTCTCGATCGCGACCTTGTAGCCTTTGCCCGCGTCGCCCAGCACACAGTCGGCTGCGACCTCGCAGTCCTCGAAGATCAGCTCGCACGTGCTGCTGGCGCGGATGCCGAGCTTGTCCTCCTTTTTCCCGATCGTGAATCCTGCAGTTCCGCGCTCGACGACAAACGCGGTGATCCCGCGATATCCGGCATGGGGATTGACGTTGGCGAACACGATGAACAGATCCGCTTCGTTGCCGTTGGTGATCCAGAGTTTGCGGCCGTTCAGCACGTAGCAGTCGCCGCGCTCGGCGGCACGCGTGGCGAGCGCGAAGGCATCGCTGCCGGAGCCTGCCTCGGACAGCGCATAGGCGCCCACCGACTTCTGCGCCAGCCGCGGCAGGTATGCGCGGTTCTGGTGATCGCGCCCCCAGCGCAGCAGGGCGTTGATGACCAGTGTGTTATGGACATCGACCAGCACACCGACCGAAGGATCGACGCGCGACAACGCTTCCACAGCGAGCACGGAATGGAAAAAGCGTCCACCCCCGCCGCCGAGCTCGTCGGGGATCTCGATCCCCATGACGCCGAGATCGAACAGCCGATCGATCAGGTCTCTCGGTATCTTCGCCTCGTCGTCCATCTGGCGAACACGAGGACGGATGTCGCGGTCGGCGAACTCGTACACGCTGTCGCGAAACAGCGCTTCATCGTCGCTGAGCGTCGTCAAGGCAGGCTGGGTCACCGCAACACTGTAACTCTCCATTCGTCAAAACTCCCAACCTCCGACTGCCAACTCCCAAATCGTTCATTTCCAAGACCGATTGCTAATCGAGGTGTCGCAGGTGTGGAAGTTGAGATTTGGTAGCTGGGAGTTGACAGGGACTCATATTGCATTACCATATGACGTTGTGTCACTGTATGGCATCCCCATAGGAGGTAAGACGTGGGCCGGAAACCGAGCGACGTCTGGCAGGGCACGCTGGCGCTGATGATCCTCAAGACGCTCGAAACGCTGGGCGAGATGCATGGCTATGGCATCGCACGCCGGATCGAACAGACGAGCGGCGATCGACTCTCGGTGAACTACGGCACACTCTATCCCGCGCTGCTCAAGCTGGAGCAGGAGGGCTATATCGCCGGGGAATGGGGTGTGTCCGAGGCGAACCGCAAGGCGCGTTACTACAAGCTGACGCGGGCGGGACGAAAGCGCCTCGACCATGCGGCGCGCGAGTGGGACCAGACGACGGAGATTGTGGCCCAATTCTTGACGCCGGGTAAGGTGTCATGAGACCGCTTCGAGCGTGGTGGCACCGCCTCATCGGATTCTTCACGACGTCCGCGCGCGCCGAGCAGTTCGACGCCGAACTGCAAAGTCACCTGGACATGCACATCGACGACAACGTCCGCCGAGGCATGTCTCCCGAGGAAGCGAGGCGGCAGGCGTTGATTGCGCTCGGCGGCGCGCAGTCGGTCAGGGAGGCGTATTCCGATCGCGGCACGTTGCCTTCGCTGGAGTCGTTCGTCCAGGACATCCGCATCGCCGTTCGGATGCTGCGCAAGGCGCCCGGCTTTACCGCGGCCGCAGTGCTGATCCTCGCCCTCGGCATTGGCGCCAACAGCGCCATGTTCAGCCTGGTGAATGCGATTCTGCTGCGGCCGCTCAACGGCGGCCATCTGCGTGGCGAGTTCGTCGGCCTGTACTCGGGAGATCGCACGCAGCCCGATCGTTTTCGCCCCTTCTCCTATCCCGAGTACGTAGACATCAAGCGTCAGAACGACGTGTTCGACGATCTCCTCGCCGAATCAGCCGCTCGTCCCGGTCTCACGGAAAATGAACTCACTCGTCGTGTGATGGCGGGGCTCGTCTCCTCCAACTACTTTTCGACTCTGGGAGTGGAGATGTCCGTCGGTCGCGCGTTCACGGCCGAAGAGGAACGGCCGGAGAGCGCGTCGGCGGTCGTCGTGGTCAGCCATCCGTTCTGGCGTCAGCACGGGTTCATGCCGAGCATCATCGGTCAGTCCATCACGATCAGTGGACGTCCCTTCACGATCGTCGGAGTCGCTCCGCAGCGATTCAACGGCACGATGCCGGTGATCGCTCCTGATCTGTGGCTGCCGATTGGCGCCGCCTCTCTCTTGACCGACGGGCAGAAACTTGGACCATCCAATCGCGTCGTGAACGACCGATCGGCACAGACGCTCCTCCTGGCCG
>JBKPNV010000020.1:0-40509 GCA_046732795.1 Acidobacteriota bacterium | reverse complement strand
CGCCCGAATGGATCGGGAAAGCCTCGAAGGAGTAATGAGAGAAGACGTGTTCCTCGCTGTCGACGGCAAGGCACTCGCGCTCGAGTCGATAGACCTCTGGACGCAACCGCGACGCGACGGACGACGATCCTGACGGTCCATTGGCAGGAAGCTCGATTCCGACGAGCCGGGGTCGAAACCGCAGCGGCGGGCGGGCGCATGAGCGGGCGACCGTCACGGCTGTCGTCTCTCCGACACCAAGCCGGCGGCGCCGTAGCCGAAACACGAACCAAAACAACAGATAAGGACACCCCTGGAGCGCGGCCGGTCGCGGTCTCGCGCTTGCACGGCGTAACAGATGGGCGCGCACGCACGCGCTGTGAACGATCGGCGGTGTGGCGACCTATCTCGCCGCCTTGGCATCGGGCATTTTGATCATCAATGCGTTCCGCGGGTGGGGAATGGCGCGTAAGGGCCGCTCTTCCAGCTCACAATTCGACACTCGAGCGTGGCACCACCCATCACCTGCCTGGTCCGGCTAGGAGTACCGGCGTGATTCTTCGTGTCCTGATCGTCGACGATCACCCACTGATGAGAGCTGGCATTCGCGCCCTTCTCGAGGAGACCGTTGAGAACGTCGACATCCAGGAGGCGGTCAATGGTCTCGACGCGTTGGAGCTCGCCACGCAGAGCCGTCCGGACGTCGTCCTCATGGATATCAGCATGCCCGGCCTCAATGGCATTGATGCCGCCCGCCGTCTGACTTTTACCGTTCCAGGATGCAAGGTGATCATGCTCTCAATGCATCAGGACGAGCAGCGCGTCGTTCAATCAATTCGAGCTGGCGCGGCGGGATACCTGACGAAAGACGTCGCGATCGCGGAAGTCGCGACGGCAATTGAGCGCGTACTGCGAGGAGAAGTCTTCATCAGTCCCAGCGCGCCGAAGACAGTGACCCGGATGCTCGCCAGCAACACGGCGGAAACAACCCCCCTGTCGCTGCTGACCACTCGCCAGCGCCAAATCCTGCAGCTCATCGCCGAAGGTCAGTCGACGAAAGAAATCGGTTGCCGTCTGGCGCTCAGCGCAAAAACGGTTGAAACGCATCGCCGGCTGATGATGGAGCGCCTCGGAATCCATGACGTCGCCGGCCTTGCACGCTTTGCCGTCCGGACGGGGCTCATATCCGCCGAGCTCTGAACGCCATCCGCAGTTTCTGACGGCGATTCTCAAAAGTCGCCACTACACCGAAGTAAACAGGCTGTAAAGCCTCAGTTTGAAAGAGCGCGCGCCTCGGCGGTTGTCGACGCCACTGTGACCTCGCGTCGATCGACCGTGCGGGCACGACCAGCCGCATCGACGAGGGCCACGGTCCTCGTAGTCACCACCGGGAATGTTCTTGAGCGTGGTGTCCGTCACAGCCGCAGCGTTGGCGCCATCGAGCGGCACCATGCTGCTGCGATAGTACGACCCTGAATCAACCACGATATGCAGGGCGCGATTTGCGGCGTCGGGCGTCACAATCGCTCGAATCCCGAAGACGGCTGGTGCACTGCTGATACGGGGGGACACTTCGATCCGAAGCGGATTGTCCGCGGCGTTACTAGAAGCGAAGGTGACCGCGGCCATGACTGCGAAGCAGAGAATGATGTTGCCGAGTCGCATACTTCCTCACTGGCCCAAACGATCGGAGGATCAGCAACATGGGTGCCATCGTGCAAAGCGCACGACTCGTGCGTGATGTCAGCGAGTTCGAGGACGTGCCGCAGTCTGGCCGCAAGCGCGGTAGTGCTGAACGGCTTTGAACGAATTCGCCGCACCCGCTTCGATACCCTGGCAGAGCACTCGTCCGACGTGTACCCGCTCATGAACACTACCGCGACGGCGCGATAGTCGAGATGCGTACGTTCAGCTAGCTGCGGCCCACTCATGCCTGGCATCATCATGCCGCCGTCATCACGCCGGTCAGTCGGAAACCATACGACCGAGTCTTGCCGCGATCATTCACAGCTCGATTCGTGGATGCGTGTGAATCGTGGCGGATCATCGTAGGGGCGGGTCTCGTTGTCAGACCGCCTCCGCGCAACCCTCATCGCCGCAAGGCATAAACGACGGCGGCGATCGCCATCACTCCTCCCACGGAAGCCATTTCGATCCAACTCACAGTTGCGACGATTACGGCGACGATGATGGCGCAGGTCAGCGCGGGAACGATTGCCCCACCGGGAGCGATGAAGGGCTCTCCATGCGCACGCACGTCTCGCCGTCGCAGCTCCCACGCTGCGACGGCCACGCCGACGTACACGAGCAGCCCGCTGATATTCGCCAGTACAAGTAGACTTTCGAACGATCCGCTCAGTGCCAGTCCGAGGGCAATCGCGACATACACGATGATGGCGACGTGAGGCGTGCGCCGCGAAGGATGGACCGCCGCCAGGGCACGAGGGGCGAGACGACCTTGAGCAAATGCGAACAACGATCGAGGGCCCGTGAGTACGGTGCCGCACAGGAAGCCAAACATCGATACGGTCGCACCGATCAGCATGAATGTGCGCCCAGCCGGTCCAACCACGGTCGCAGCCGCTTCCGCCAACGGGGCAACGCGATCGCTGCGCAAGCCGTCACCCAGCAGTCCTTGCGCAACAACCTGGATCGAAATGTAGAGCACTACCACGGTCGCGATTGCCAGGAACACGGCCCGTGGTACGGTTCGCGAGGGGTCGTGCACCTCGCCGCTTGGTTGAAGCGCACCTTCGATTCCAAGAAACGCGAACACGAGAACGCCTGAAGTGCTCATCACCGACAGTGACGACGGGATCGATGGCCATGACAGGTACTCGACTCGCACGAACGCGGCACCCACGACCACGAAAAGGATCAGCGGCACGGTTTTGGCAACAACTGCGGCTTCAACCAGCCGCGCTCCGCCACTCACGCTTCGGATGTTGATCGCCGCTGCCGCAGACAATACGAGCGCCATGAGCGCGCCCTGCACGAGGGCGGAAGACGTGCCCATCAGGGCTGCGGCCGAAGCGGCGAACGCCGACGTCACGAACCCGGCGGCCGCCAGGGCGCTCAGTAGGTTGAGAACGCCTGCCACGAAACCGGGGAGTGGTCCCAATGCAGCTTCGACGTAGGCGTACGGGCCTCCGCTGGTCGACACACGACTGCCCGCCTCAGCGAAGCACGTCACACTCAGCGCCATGATGATCGCGCAGATCAGGTACGCAAGAATCGCGGACGGACCCAGCTGCGCAGCCACTACGGCTGGAAGCACGAAGATGCCGCTGCCGACGGTGTAATTGAAGATGACGGCAGCAAGCTGGCGAACACCCAGCTCGCGCGACAGCAATTCGTCAGGGGCATTCGCGTCCTGGCTCGGAGCTCTCCTCTCGAAGGTCATGGGCCGAAGACTGTACACTGGACAAGGCAGGCCGCCGCAAAGGATACGAGGATGCGGCGGAAGGTACGCAAGGCGGGGGACAGGACTCGGAGCGACTGAAGCAATCATGATCGTGCGCGACTGGCGTGATGCCGACCCTTCGGATACACAGGTGCTCTACGCACGCGAACAGGAATACTGGGTTCGCGAGTTGGCGTGGGATGCATCGACCGCGTGGCGCGAGATCGAGCAGGCCCGTGTCACATGGGGTCTGCCCGGATTTCTCGCGATCGACACTGACCGGACGGTAAGAGGCTGGGCCTACTTTCTTCCCGAAGGTGAAACGGTACATCTCGGCGGTGTCGTGGCAGACACGCGCGAGGCCACGAAGGCGCTGCTCGATGCCTGCCTGGAGTCCGCGCTGCGGCCGCCGCGACCCGCTCGCGTTTCGTGTTTTCTGCCGATTCGCGCGGAAGGATTCGAGGAAGTGCTGCGGGAGCGCGGCTTCGTCTGTGAGCACTATCGGTACCTGAGCAGGACAATTGCCAAGGGTGAGGACACTGCCGAGGGCGAGGCATGGGCGGCCGGCGATCTTCTGCCTGCGGCGGCGCTCCTTCGTGATGCGTATGACCTCGAAGGCAAACACTTTGCGCCGCGGGGCACGCCTGAGGAGTGGGAACAGTACGTGCGAAGCCTTGTGGAGCGGCCGGGTTGCGGTGTGATCGAACCGACGATCACGCGCGTCGTCCGCAACGGCACGACTCTACAAGCGCTCGTGCTCGCGACCAGGATCGCGCCCGGCACGCTGCATCTGCCGCAAGTTGCCGTGCATCCGGTTCGGCGTCGCCAAGGGCTCGCGCGTCGCCTTGTCGAGGAAGCCTGCCGGTCGGCTGCGGCACGCGGAGTGAAGCAGGCGACGCTCCTCGTGGCCGAAAGCAACGCCAACGCGCGGGCGCTCTACGAGAAGATGGGATTCACCGATACCTCCGCCTTCCTGGCAGGGACGCTGGTGCTCTAGTCGGGTGTCAGGCAGTGAATCGTGAACACACCGCTCTCCCTACCCGGTCAGGCCGTGAATCGGAAGGCCACGCTTCACGATTCACTGCCTGACACCGGACCATCGGAGCAAGCCGGTGCAGATCCGTGATAATCGCGGTAAATTGCCCGGAACTTGCGCAATCCGCTGCGATCGCAACGCCCTGGTCGGCGCCGTCGCGACCTCGAGCCCGTGACCGCCACAGAACTGCGAAAGAAGTTCCCTCCCGCCGACGTCGTCGTTCTACAATGAGCGCCTCCTTTTGGGCAGCTGCACTGATGCCATCTGAGTTGCTCCCCTGCCTCGGCAACAACACTGTCGGCGTGTCGATCAATCGACGAACCGGCTGGAGACCTCCAAAAAATGTTAACCAACTCCGGGATCTTCCTGCCCGGAGCATCCGTCAGATATGTCGGGCTGCCGACGATCCGACGATAACTTGACGTGGATGAACCTATGAGCCAACGCGCACTGCCCTCCATCCTCGTCGTTGAAGACGACCTCGATCTTCGTCAGACCATCGTGGCCAGTCTGGAATCCAACGGCTTTGCGGCAGCGCAGGCCGCCGACGCCGCCGAAGCGATCGAGCGCCTCCGGTCTTTTGCTTACGATGGACTCGTCGTCGACCTCCGGCTGCCGGATGCCGATGGAATGACAGTTCTGGACGAAGCGCTCGATCGCTATCCCGAAATCCGGGCGGTCGTGATGACGGGGTTCGGCGGGGTGGCAGAAGCGGTCGCCGCGATCAAGCGTGGCGCTGTCGACTTCCTCATCAAGCCGTTCCAGCTCTCGCAGCTCTCCCGCGTCCTGCATGCGGGGCTCGAGCAGCAGCGACTGCGGGAAGAGAACGCCGAATTGAAGGCGCAGCTCAAAGGCAAGTTCAGATTCGAGAACATCATCGGCCGGCACAGCACGATGCAGGCACTCTTCACGACACTCGAACTGGTGTCGCCGATGAACAGCACCGTGTTGATCCACGGGGAGACGGGCACGGGCAAGGAGCTGATTGCCCGCACCATTCATCACAACAGCCCGCGGGCCGACGAACGATTCGTCGCCTTCAACGCGGCGGCCATCCCCGAAACGCTGGCCGAAGCGGAACTCTTTGGACATGTGAAGGGCGCCTTCACGGGCGCGGTGGCCTCGCGCGCCGGCCGGTTCGAGCTGGCCCATCGCGGCACGTTGTTCATCGACGAAGTCGCGTCGATGTCGCTGCCGCTCCAAGCGAAGCTGCTGCGCGCGCTGCAGGAACGTGAAATCGAGCGCGTGGGCGAATCGAAACCGTTGCGTCTCGACATACGCGTGATCGCGGCGACCAATACCGACCTGCGCAAGCTCGTGAAAGACGGAACCTTCCGCGAAGATCTCTTCTACCGTCTCAATGTGATTCCGGTGACGCTGCCCGCGCTGCGACAACGCCGCGAAGACATCCCGCTCCTCGCGCAGCACTTCGTGCGCAAGTCGTGCACCGACAACAACATTGCGGCGAAGACGGTGACGCAGGATGCGCTGCGCGCGCTGATGGCGTATGACTGGCCCGGCAACATCCGTCAGTTCGAAAACGCGGTGGAGCATGCCGTCGCGATGGCGGCGGCGAAGCCAGAGATCGGACCGGAAGCGCTCCCCGACGATGTCCGCGAGCGCGCGGGATCGATGCTGGTGCCGACGGTGGCGATTCCCGACGAGGGCTTGAACTTCACGTCGCTCGTGTCACAACTCGAACGTGAGTTGATCCTGCGCTGCCTCGAGAAGACCGGTGGCAACAAGCGTCAGGCCGCACGTCTGCTCAACTTGAGCCGCACGACGTTCATCGACAAGCTGCACCGCCTGAATCTCGAACGCGCGCAGCATAGCGGCGCGGCGTAGCGGTGAGTCTTCCGCTACGCCGGGGCTACAGCGGCAAAGCGAGAAACGCGTCAGACTCGCCGTCGATTCAGGGGGATCTCCAAAAACGCGCCTCGGTGTGATTTCAACTCGCCGCTGGCAGACGTATCTCAAAAGACGCACCAGCAGCATCGCGCGTCAGCAGCGTCAGCGTGCCGCCGCATTGTTCGACAGCCAGGCGCGCCACTGACAACCCCAACCCGCTCGCCTCTTCGCGCGGTCGCGTCGTGAAGAAGGACTCGAACAATTGCTCCGCCGCGGCGCCCTCCACTCCGGGACCGTTATCAGAAACCCGGAGTACTACGGAGCCAGGCGGCTCTTCGAGCTCCAGGCGAATCGCGCCGCCGTTCTGCCCCGCCAGCGCTTGCTCGGCGTTGACGATCAGATTGACGACGGCCAGTTGCAGCAGCGCGTCGCTACCGATGACGAGAAACCGGCCACTTGACGCCGCATGGACCGCGATCGTGAGCCGCGCACGGCCAATAGCAAATGCACGCAGCGCTACCGATCGAGTGGCGACCTCGCGCAGATTCGTACGGCCGGTCGCATCGATCTTCTGTCGCGCGAACAGCATCACTTCCTGAATGGCGGTCGCGGCACGGGCGTTCTGCACGGCAATGCGCTGGAGGCCTTCGGCGACGGGGGCCGGCAGCCCCGGTGTGATCTGCAGGAGCTCCGTCGTCCCACCGATGACTTGCAGAGCGTTGTTGACCTCGTGAGCCACCCCGGCCAGCAGGCGCGCGACAGTAGCGGAACGGTTGAGCGTCAGCAGGTCCGTCGCGCTGGGTGTCCTCGCAAATTGATTCGACATTCGTCTTCCTCCTGCATCGCCGATGACGAGGCTGACGAGCGTCACTCTGGCGCGCTCCGCCGTTCGACGTTGCTAGGCGTCCCGAGCAAGGTCGAGGGACGCGCCTGACAGGCTGCTCAGGATATCAACATGCGCTTTCTGATCGTCGACCACTCCAGCACAATGCGCCGCGTCATGGTGGACGTTGAACTGGCTTGGACGCCAGGACGTGGCGGAGCCGGCAACGGACGCGAGGGCTCGATCGCCTAGCGCAGGCGGGTGGTGGACGTGATCATCACCGACTGGAAGATGTCGGAGATGAGCGGCATCGATTTCATCCGCACGGTCGTCCGACGCTCGAGATCAAACACGCGCCGGTACCGATGTCCCGACGCCGACCTGATCTGCACGCGACGTGGATGAATGACGACTGGCAGGCCGAGCTCGATCGCCGCCGCCGGATTGTTCAAGTCACCCGACAAATCGTCGCTTCAGGGCCCCTCCATATCCTCACGAAGGGCCGGTCTTGCTTTAAAGACCCGCCGCACCTGTACACTTGATCCCATGCAATTGCGGTCCGCCCGCCTCTGCCTGGATTGCGACGAAGTGCATGATGCGCAGCGATGCCCACACTGCGCGTCAGAGACGTTTGCGTTCATCACGCGCTGGGTGCCGGTGCCCGATCGCCCGGATCGCCCGGATCGCGGCGATCGACCTGAACGCCCGGATCGCGCCGACCGACCGGATCGGGCCGATCGATCGCAGACGCGTGCACGTACGCCCGAGACATCGAGCCCGGAAACGCTCGGCGCCTATCGTGAGATGCTGCAGCCTGACCAGGGTGGCGGAAAGTGGAAGACGATCCGGCGCGGCGCCGTAGGCCTGGCATTGTTCGGGATTGCCGGATGGCTGTGGCGGCAAAATCGGTCGGGCGACGAACCCGATCAGACCACCGGCGACGACACGTCCACGCAGCAACGGACATAAGCGGCGATGGTGACCTTACCGTGACTTCGCACGCCAGTGTCACGGAGGCCCACCGATTCGCCCAGACCCCGGCGTCGATCACGTGGCGCGTCAACGCGGAACGGATCGTGCTGCTCGGCTGGGCGCGCGCGATCCTGCTCCAGTTGGCGCACCCGCTCGTCGCGGCGGGGGTGTTCGATCACAGCGGTTTTCGCGGCACGCCGTACGCGGCCGCATCGCGCCTCTATCACACCGTTCACGCGATGCTGTCGCTGACGTTTGGCGACGACGTAGCGCGCCAGAGGACGCTGGATACCATTCGCGGTATTCATCGGCGCGTACACGGCGTGTTGCCCCAATCGACAGGGTGCTACCCCTCGGGGACGAGATACTCCGCCGAAGATCCGGATCTCGTCTTATGGGTGCACGCGACGCTCATCGAGTCGGTCCTCCTCGTCTACGAGCAACTCGTGGCGCCGCTCACGACGGCCGAACGAGACGAGTATTGCGCCGAGGCGTATCCGATCGCCGTTGCGCTGGCCGCGCGCGAGGACGAGGTACCGAGAACGTGGTCCGATCTGCTCGCCTATCTTGATCGGATGTACTCGTCACAGGCGATCGCCGTGGGAGCGCAAGGACGAGAGTTGGCGAGCGCGGTGTTGTCACCGTCTGGCGGGTCGCTCGTGGCTCCGGCTACCTGGATCAATCGGACGATCACGATTGGCCTGCTCCCGTCCCAGGTGCGCGAGCAGTACGGGCTGACGTGGACCGCGCGCCAACAGCGCACGGTCGCACGGCTCGTCACGGCATTGCGCCTGACGCGACGAGTGCTCCCTGACGCCATTGCACTGTGGCCTGACGCCCGGAGGTAGAGGTATGTCGCTGCACATCGGAATCGTCGCGTGCTCCGCCGAGGGCGCGGCGCTGTGCTACCGCACGATGTGCGTCGAGGGGGCGGATCTGCTCGGCAGGCACGATCACCCCGAGGTTTCGATGCACACGCATTCGCTCGCGAAGTACATGAAGTGCGTTGATCGTGCCGACTGGATGAGCGTGGCCGAACTGATGCTCTCGTCGGCTCACAAACTCGCGCGCGCGGGCGCCGATTTTCTGGTCTGCCCCGACAACACTATTCATCAGGCATTCAGCTACGTCGCGCCGAGATCGCCGTTGCCCTGGCTGAACATCGCGGAGGTCGTCGCGGATCATGCCGTCGAACGCGGCTTTCGCCGCCTCGGCCTGACAGGGACACAGTCGCTCGTCGAGAGCGAGGTCTATCCGGAGACGCTCGCGGCTCGCAACGTGAAGTGCGTGCGCGCGAACGCGAGCGAGCGTGAGGCGATTAATCGGATCATCCTCGATGAACTGGTGAACGGCGTGTTCACCGCCGAGGCCGTGACGTACTTTCAGGGCGCGATCCAACGCATGAAGCGCGAGGGCTGCGACGCCGTGATCCTCGGCTGCACGGAGATCCCGCTCATCATGAATGACGCGAACTCCCCGCTGCCGACGCTCGACTCCACACGCCTGCTCGCGCGTGCAGCGCTCCATCGCGCGGTGGCACCCGCAAACGCTGGGCACTGGGTTCTAGGCTGATGGGATCAGAATCGGAGCACGAAGCGCTTTGAGGAAAGAACGCGCGAGATTCAGCTACGAATCTTCGGATCCGGGTGGCGTTCAAGGTGCGGATACTTACTCAGGTTCTTCGCCGTCACTTCGATTGGCGAGACCATCGACTGCAACGACTTCGGAAAGGCCGTCGGGTCTGTTTCTGCACATGGGTGCAGGTTGCCTCGCTGCCGCACCTTAATCCGCAGCTCCTCCACCCACCAGTTCCAATTCGTTCCTTCTAGATCGCTCTCAGTGCTCACCGTGCAACGCAGCATATTTACGACGAAGACATCCGCGTCGGTCGCCAGCCACTTATGCGGCAACGTGTTATTAGGGCATTCGATTCGCCATCTCCGCCACTGACCTGATCTCGGATCGAGGATGTGTGCGTGAAAGGACGCCTGCATATCGCAGATTACCTAGAAGCGCGTTCTTTGCTTGGTGCGGAAGCGGGGACTCGAACCCCGATGGCCTTGCGGCCACTAGCTCCTGAGGCTAGCGCGTCTGCCAATTCCGCCACTTCCGCAGGCTGAAATCTCGAAGGTCCGGCTGGAGCCGGACACTACGACACGTGAAAGGCAGGAACATCGAAGTATAACATGCGCATGCTGATGCTCCTCCGCACGGCCGCCATCGTCCTGCTCGCCGTGTGGGCGTGGCGTCGTCGCTCCCTCACACTCTGGATTCTCGTCGGCATGGCGGCTGGCGCGGAGCTCGGTCACGACTATCCCGCGTTGGCGACCAACCTCCGCGTGCTCGCACAGATATTCCTGCGCCTCATCCGCACAATCGTCGCGCCGCTGCTCTTCGCGACATTGGTTGTCGGCATTGCCGGGCACTCGAATCTGCGGCAGGTGGGGCGGATGGGCGTGAAGGCGCTCGTCTACTTCGAGATCGTCACGACGCTGGCGCTCTTGATCGGGTGGGGCGCCATCACCGCAAGTCGCGCAGGCGTCGGCGTCACGCTACCCGCGGCCGTGGAGACGGCGCCGATCCAGCAGCCGGGACAACGCAGCTGGCAGGACATCGTGCTCGACGTGTTTCCCGAGAACATCGCCAAGGCGATCGCCGACGCGGAAATGCTTCAAGTCGTCGTTTTTAGCGTCATCTTTGGAGTTGCGCTCGCGCTCATCCCCGACGACAAACGCCGGCCGATGCTCGCGTTTGCCGAGAGCCTCGCCGAGACGATGTTCCGTTTCACGCGAATCGTCATGCTGATGGCGCCGATCGGCGTCGGTGCGGCGATTGCTTATACCGTTGGCCAGCTAGGCCTGGGCATTCTCGTCAATCTCTTTCAATTACTCGCCACGTTCTGCGTCGCCGTGGCGATCTTCGTCATCGTCGTACTGCTGCCGGTGGCCTACATCGCAAAGGTTCCGATCCGTCGCTTCGTCCAGGCTGTCGCCGAACCGATCTCGATAGCGTTTGCCACGACCAGTTCCGAGGCGGCGCTGCCACGGGCGATGGAAGCGATGGAACGCCTCGGTGTGCCGCGGCAGGTGGTCGCGTTCGTGATGCCCACCGGCTACAGCTTCAACCTCGATGGCAGCACGTTGTATCTCTCGCTCGCGGCAATATTCGTGGCGCAGGCGGCAGGAATCGAGCTGCCGGTGGGCCAGCAGTTCGTGTTGCTGCTGACGCTGATGCTCTCGAGCAAGGGTGTCGCTGGTGTTCCGCGTGGTGCGCTCGTGATCCTGCTGGGAACCGTATCGTCGTTCGGTCTGCCCGCCGAACCGGTCTTTGTCATCCTCGGTATCGACGCCGTGCTCGACATGCTTCGCACCTCGCTCAACGTTCTCGGCAACTGTCTCGCGACTGTCGTCATCGCGCGCTGGGAAGGGGAGTTTCCGCCAAAAGACACGCCAATTCCCAACTCCCAACTTCCACCTGCCAACGTCCACACAGCCTAGAATCCAGGTTCCAGACTGCCGGATGTCGCGCCGCGAAACGCCGCGAGCAGGCGCGTCGCATCGAATCGAGCATCGGCAGCGCGGAGTCGATCTCCGGGCGGATAAATAATCGCCTGGTGATTCGTGACAGAGCAACGCAAGAAGTCCTTGCGCTTGCGCAGAGTCGAGATCGCGTCGGGCAACATGCGCTCGCCTAATCAGGCTGCAGAGGCGAACCGATGCGATCAACCCCTCGACTGCCGAGCTCTATAATTCACGCTGATGGACTACCAATTCATTGTCCTGATCGGTTTGGTGGTTGCGGCCCTGGTCGTGTCGACCAGGCTGCACCACCGCTCGTGGCCGCGGCGTCCGGGCTGGCAATACCAGCGCGTCTTCTCAGTGGGATTCGGCGGACTGTTCCTTCTCCTCGCCGGCCTCTTCGGCTGGGACCTGAGATACAGCCACGGCTGGTTCCAGGGCACCAGGTGGGTGGACGGCCCGGTCTGGTGGCAGGTCGCACTTGGAACCGGCCTGTTGCTGCTTGCCGGCCACTGGGCACGGCGCGTGCCGCCGGTCCTCAGAGGTCACCGGTGAAGTACCTGAGGAGCGCACTCGTCGGAGCCCTCACAGCCTGTGTCGCCGTCGTCATCACCATCGCGTTGATGGTCCGGCTCGAGTACTCGGACGCAAGCGGTGCTGTATTCGTCTCCGTGAGTTCGTGGCAGATTCTCGCGGCCGCGCTCGTCGGCTTCGCGGCCGGCTACTGGTGGATGCTGCGACGCCGCCGGCGGCGTCACGCCTGAGCCTTTGTGCCGCACGAGGAGTGTTACGCTGAGTGCATGACCGAAGGCCTGGCCTATAGCATTTTCACCGCGGCCTTCGTAGGCGGACTCGCGGCGTTTGCGCTCGTGATGGTCGTCGTTGCTGTGCTGCTGGTACGCCGGAACCAAACTGCGCGTTAAGAAGTTATCGTCACGCGCCTACGCCATTGCGGACGCACCGCGTATGCAATGAACGCACCCGTCGCAATCGCCACCAATGCGCCAACTCGCAAGAGCGCGGGATGCATCGCTTCCCACTCGAGAATCGCTCGCGCACGATCGCGTCCGACGAATGGCATTCCGATAGTCTGGATGAGGCCCTGAGCGAACACCAGCATTCCCAATACGCGGATCGCCCTCGGCATACGAGATGCCGGAGCAACCACGATCAGCAGGATTCCGGTCGCGACGCGAATCGCGCCGACCGTGTACGGCAGCGTCGCCACGTACTCACGTCGCAACGCCATCCCCATCTCAGGGGCAACGAAGCCGACCACACCCATCGCGATGATGACGAGAGCGATCGAGAAGACCGCGATTCTCATGGTCCTTCGCGCACGACACAACGACTCACGTCAGCCGTGTCAGATCAAATGCGTGATGTTCGGCTCGACGCCGAGCAGTGCCTTCCCGTACACCTCGAGATTCACCTGCCACTCCGTGATCGCGTGATGGCTCGCCGTGTGCACGTCACGCCACAAACGCTGGAGGCGATTGGAATCAGCGAGGCTCGACGTGCCATGCGCGGCGACGAGCACTTCGACCGCCTCGCGGCAGTACTTTGCGACGAGCGCAGTGTCGATGCGCACCCTTGCACGCTCGGTCAGGTCCATATGACGTCCTTGCTCGGCGGCGCGATCGAGGTCATCAGCTGCCCGCTGCGCATGCAGCGTGGCCGTATCGATCTTCATCGCGGCTTCGGCCACCTGCATCTGAAAGCCACTCGACTCCGCCTGCAGCGGGAACGTGGTATGCGTGATGCCGCGCGAACGCGACTTCGCCATGGCGTGCTCGAGCGCGGCGCTCGCCACACCGATCTGCGAGCCGGCCAGGATCAGCACCGTTACCGGAACCAGATCCACCCGGTAGATGACTTCATCCCTGAACTCGGTGCGATACGTGCCGGCGAACGCCTGCGGATACGGCAGAAACCGGTGCTCTGGCACGAACACGTCTTTCGCCACGATCGTGTTGCTGCCGGTGCCCTTCATGCCGACCATGAACCACGTGTCTTCGATCGTCAACTGGTTCATCGGCATGAGCGACAGGCCGAAGTTGGCCATCTCACCGCGCTCGTTCTTCATATGGATGCCGCAGGCGCCCCACTGGGCGTGCAGCGATCCCGACGCCCACGGCCACCGGCCATTCACGCGCCATCCGCCGTCGACCGGCGTAGCCTCGCCGTTTGGCGCCAACGAGCCCGCTGCCCACGCGTCAGGGTTCGATTCCCAGACCTCGCTCTGCGCGCGCTCGGGAAAGAGCGCCGCCAGCCAGGCGCAGACATTGATGAGGCTCGCGACCCACGCGGTCGAGCCGCAGCCACGACCGAGCTCGCTCATGACGTCGATGTAGGTGCGGATCGACGTCTGGTACCCACCGAAACGCCGAGGCACCATCAGCGCGCACAGGCCCGTTTCCTTCAGCGCCTGGACGACCTCGTCAGGTAGTCGTCTCTGCGCGTCGGTCTTCTCGGCGTTCCGTTCGAGGAGAGGTCGTAGAGAAGCCGCGCGGGCAATCAGTGTTGCGGCGTCTGGCACATCGGACATCGTGGTCACGCGGCCTCCTTGCGCTCGGGATTGTAGCCGTATCCGCAAAGGCGCGTTCAGACCGAGGAGAGCTGACACGCGCGGCGCGCGCAGAGGCTATCGCCCGCCGAACTCCCGGATCTGTTCCCGGCCTTCCACCGCCTGACCGGTATAGACCTCCATGCCCATCACGCGCTTGGGAATCGGCAGTCCCTTCGCCTTCGCCTCAGCCACCTGGCGGTCGTATTCGCGGTCGGCGCTGAGCGCGTACTTCACAGCGCCGTTGCCCTCGTGGCACGAGTACTCGTACATCTCGTACCCCGGTTGCGACGTGATGGTCAGGCGCAGCGTAAACGGCGCCGTGTACGTCACCGGATCCTCGACTCGAATGCGATAGTCGATCATCTGCGGATCGATGCGCGTCAGCCACTCCGTCATCTTCAACTGATCGCTGTGACGCGTGCCGTTTCCGTTGGGGCCGATACTCGTGCCATCCGTGAAATGGCTCGTCTCGATCACGAGCGTGTCACCCTCGAAGTGCCCGCGCGAGCTGCCCAAATACTGCTTGATGCTGGAAGCAGCGCTCGCGCGTCCGTCTATCGGGATCACGCGCGTGTCGTGCACCATCTCGTAGCTGAGGACAACCTCGTTGGGCGTCTGCAGGATTCGCACACCGTTTCCGTAGAGCACGGGCAGAATCGATCCGACGACACCGCGCGTGATGCAGCGGTCGTACAAAGTGAAGTCTTCGAACGCGTCGAAGGGGCCGGGTCCGAACGTACCGGCATCGCGGCTGGCCGCCCGCGCACGCCCGACGGGCGTCATTGCTGGCATCTGTCCGTTGGGTGGATCGACGACGAACGATGTATACCCGAATGTGCGGACCCCAAACTCGTTCCGGAGGATCGTTTCCTGATTGACGGCGCGATCTCGCGAACGCTCATCGCCTGAAGCCCGCGCCGAAAATTCCTCCGTTGTCAGCGACTCTCGAGTTCCATACTGCGGGGCGCGGCTCATCGGAACGCTCCGCATGTCGTCGCTCGTCCAGACGCCTTCGAGATCCGGTGCCCCCCATGCCGTTCGCGGAGCCTTCCAGCCTGGGTCCTTCACCTTTGCCGCCGTCGTCTCGGCGGGAATCGCGCGAAGCGCCGTCGGCGTCTTGCCGCCAAAGCCGCCCGGACCTTGCGCACGCCCGCGTCCGCCCTGCGCTCCCGCCGGCGTCTGCGCCATCACTGTCGCGATCGTCAGCGCGACTGCGCCACAGAGCACCCGGGACCTCTTCATGTTCATTTCGATGTGTGCTCCTCCAGGCGGGTCTCAACAGGCCCGACCATGCTTCATGCAGGTCGCCCCTCCACCACGCCGTACTAACTTCATTTTCGCACGGCATCGATTTAGGGAACGAGGCGGGAGCCGGTCACGAATCGGCGGTAGTTGCCGAAGGTCTGCGAGATGCGAACTCGCGGGCTTCCTGAATTCCTGACGATCGTCGTGGTATCGATGCTCGACGGAAGCAGCAAGCTTTCTTCGGGATTGGTGAACGCAACCCGGCGGTATCTGATTGAGCTGTCCGCGCGCTCGATCGTCATGGATGGCGAACCGCCGGCACGCTGCTGTGCAATTGGCACCGCGATGTCCACCAGACCGGTGATGCCTTCATCGAGCCGCAGGATCTCGGCCGTTTCGGGATCGGCCCAGATACGACCACGCGCGCGACCCGGAAGGTCGATGCTGACGCACTCCTTCCGCCACTCGACCTTCGGCGTTTCGGGCTTCACCGATCGATAGTCGATCATCATTGCCGCCCGGCCATCGACCCGCCCCAGCCCAGCCGCCTTGAAGATGAACTTCTCGCGACGGTCCGGCAGCAGGAATGCCAGCGGTTCCGGGGACGTGCTCCGCGGATCGAGGCACTCCGGTTCCTGACCGGGCTTGGGTGGGCGCCCGTTGATCGTGAGCAACTGCCTCGTCACTTTCGCGGGCACATCGTCATCGTCCGAGTCCGGGTTCCACTCCACCCGGAGTTCGTAGGTCAAGCGGCGCGGAAACCCTTCGGCTCTGAGATCGAGTGCAAGCGGTTGAATCGCCACACTCTCGTCGACGACGATGCTCTGCGCGCGAGCGTAATAACGCTCGACGTAATCACCCACGCGAGCGACAGACGTATCTGGAGACACCGATTGTCCGAGGGCACCAGTGCCGGACACGGTGATGACGGCGGCCCAAACCGCGTAACGCAGATTCGACGTCGAGGGTCGAGACAACGTGAACACGGCGGAATGTGCTACTTTACCCGCCTTTCCGGCCGAAACAGAACAAGCTGGAACGAATACCTGAACAAGAACGGACGGAGACCGAAGGCGGGCGCCCAAAAAAGGGAGTCCCGAAAACAGGAGGAAATCCAGATGCGAAGGATGCGACATGTTCTTGCGGCGACAGCATTTGCCGCACTGGGAACGCTTGTGGCGTTCGCCCAGGCGCCTCAACAGCCCGCTGGCGGCGCGGCCGGTCAGGCTGGGGGCGCCGCCGGTGCCGGGCGCGGTGCCCCGGCGGGACCCGCCTCGTTCTTCATCACGAGCGTCGGCAAAGGCGACGGCGCCAATTACGGCGGCATCGCCGGAGCCGATGCCTACTGCGCACAGATGGCCAAGGGCGGTGGGCTCGAGACGCCTGCCGGACGTACCTGGCGCGCGTATCTCAGTCAACCGGCGTCTGGTGGTCAGCCGGCCGTGAACGCGCGGGATCGCATCGGCGCTGGTCCATGGTTCAACGCGCGCGGTCAGCTCATTGCCAACAACGTGGCCGATCTCCACGGGGATGTGCAGCGCGACCGCAACAGCATCAACAAGACGTTCGCGCTGACCGAAAAGGGCGGGACCGTCAACGGCGTCGGCGATATGCCGAACCAGCATGACATCCTGACCGGTTCGGATTCGACCGGGCGCGCGATTGCGGGCGACATGGATACGACGTGCAGTAACTACACGAGTAATGGCGACGGCAAAGGGAGCGTGATGCTGGGGCACCACGACCGGACGGGCGGCGGCAATTCGTCGTGGAACTCCGCGCACGGATCGCGTGGCTGCAGCCAGCCGAATCTGGTGGCGACGGGCGGCGCGGGCCTGCTGTACTGCTTCGCGGCGAATTAGAGACTGGGTAGCGAGGCGGCGCTAAAAGCCCGCCTCACCCACCACAACAACGCGCTGGCAATCCGGGTCTGGAAGACGCGTCTCTACGCAGGCACACAACTCTTAAGAAGGGCGGGTCGGGAAAGGCCCGCCTCTACGCACGGCCAACTCCTGGAGTTGCTTAGCTGTCTTCGACCTGCCAGTCTTTAGGCGGCTGCGGCCCCAGTTTGATGTGGGCAATATCCGGATCGTCGCCGTCCGCCCTATCCGAACCCGTCGTCGCCTTCCGGTCCTTCGCGTCCTGACGACGCGCGGCCTTCTGCTGGCGCCGCTCGATGAGGGCTTTCTCGCGTTCGCGTTTCGCAGCGGTGGGTCTGGCGTTTCTGGCCATTCGGCGCCTCCAGCATACACCATCGGACCGCGCCTCGCGACAGTGTTAGCATGCAGGTTTCGCGTGCGAGACGACCAGCAGGAACCAGCCATCCACTTGCGCCTGGCCGAAACCGGGTTGCGCCAGACCGTCGACGGAGACCAGCAATCTTGACCGTATTTCCTGACCGCATCAATCGTATCGAGGCGTTAGCCCGCGATCTGTGGTGGAGCTGGACGCCCCCGGCGCGGCAAGTGTTCCGGCAGCTCGACTATGCGCTCTGGCGAATCACAGCGCATAACCCGGTCAGGATGCTGCAGCTGATTACGCCCGAAGCTCTCCAACGGGCAATGTCCCATCCGGAATGGCTCGCCAACTACGACGCCGCTGTGGCCCGACTTGACGCGTTGCGCTCCTCGCGCGCGACGTGGTGCCATCGCGAGCATCCCGAGCTCACCCAGAAGCAAATTGCGTACTTCTCCGCGGAGTTTGCGCTCCATCAGTCGCTACCGATTTATGCCGGCGGCCTGGGAGCACTGGCCGGGGATCACTGCAAGGAAGCAAGCGATCTCGGATTGCCGCTCATTGGCGTCGGTTTCATGTATCCGCAGGGCTATTTTCATCAGAGCCTGACTGCCGACGGATGGCAGCAGGAGGTGTACGAGAAGCTGAATTGGACGAGCGCACCAGTCGAACCGGCGATCACACCGGACGGCAAGCCGTGTATCACCGCGGTACCGCTCGGCAACCGGACGGTGCTCGTCGCAGTCTGGCGAGTACGCCTCGGCGGGGTCGTGCTCTACCTGCTCGACACCGACCTTGAAGAGAACGCGCCGTGGGACCGCGATTTGTCCGCGCGCCTGTATGGCGGCGACCGCGAGACGCGGGTCCAGCAGGAAATCATCCTCGGGGTCGGCGGCGTTCGCGTACTGAAGGCCATGGGCTATACGCCCGCCGTCTACCACCTCAACGAAGGCCATGCGGCCTTCGTGGTGCTGCAGCGCATCCGCGATCTGTGTGAGGGGGGCGCGAACTTCGAAAGCGCCCTGGCCGAAGTTCGTCGCACCACGGTCTTCACGACGCATACACCGGTTGCGGCGGGACACGACGCGTTTCCGTTCCATCTCGTCGAAACGCATCTGGCTGGCGCCTGGGGTGACCTTGGTGGATACCGTGAGCAGTTTCTCGCGTTGGGTCACCACGACAGCGGCGGAGGCCCGATGTTCAACATGACGGCGCTCGCGATGCGCGCCAGCAGCGCGATCAATGGTGTCAGTCGCCTGCACGGCGAGGTCACCAAGCAGATGTGGCAGTCGATCTGGCCGGGTGTGCCCGTCGAGCGGCTGCCGATTCGATCGATCACCAACGGCGTGCACGTCTCGACGTGGATGTCGTCCGAGATCGCCGCGCTGCTCGAGCGGCATCTGGGCCAGAACTGGCTCGACTCACACGACGACCCCGCGGTGATCGATCGCGTGATGGACATTCCCGACGAAGAGTTGTGGGCGGCGCGGCAGGCGCTGCGGTCGTTCCTGTCGAATTTCATCCGCGAACGTGCGCGGAGCCGATGGACGCACGAACATGTGAGCGCGGCGAGGATCGTCGCCGCCGCCACGCTTTTCGATCAGAACACGCTCACGATTGGCTTCGCCAGACGCTTTACCAGCTACAAGCGTTCCGAGCTGGTGTTCGCGGACGCCGATCGCCTCGCGCAAATTTTGAACGCGCCGGGCCGCGCGGTGCAGATCGTGTTCGCCGGTAAGGCGCATCCCGCCGACGAAGTCGGCAAGCATCAGCTGCAGCAGATCTTCCGCCGCGCGCTCGACCCCAAATTCGGCGGCCGCATCGGGTTCGTCGATGACTACGATCTTCACGTCGCGCACTTCCTCGTCCAAGGGTGTGACGTCTGGATGAACAATCCGCGCAAACCGATGGAAGCCAGCGGCACGAGCGGAATGAAGGCCGCCATCAACGGCACGCCGCATCTGTCGATCGGCGACGGCTGGTGGGCCGAAGGATTCACTGGCGAGAACGGATGGCTCATCCAAGGGCGTGCCGACCCCGACGACCAGGGGGCACAGGATTGGGCCGACGCGCAGGCCCTGTACACGTTGATCGAAGAGCAACTCGTCCCGACCTTCTACGAGCGCGACAGTCGAGGCATCCCACGCGAATGGCTGCAGATCGTCAAGCAGTCGATTCGAACCGTGCTGCCAGGATTCAGCGCGCGGAGGATGGTGAAGGATTACGTGCGCGAAATGTATTTGCCCGCCGTCCGCCGCGAAACACTGGCTAGTGAGCAGATATAATTAGAGGATGGCGCCGCGAAAATCGAACCTCGCCAAGACGAAGTGTGCCCTCTGCGAGGCGAAGGAAGTCTCGGAGCCGCGCGGCGAGGAGCGCTACTGCCGCGACTGCTGGGAAAAAAAGATCGCCGTCGAGGAGATCGTCGCGAGGGAGTTCGCGCTCAAGCGCTACATCCGTGCCCACAGCGCCGAGAAGTACCTGATCTATCACTCCACCATCAAGCGTCCCTGCGGCCAGATCATGGTCGTTGACGACGGGTACGATCTGTTTTTGTCGGTGATCCTGTATCCGAACTTCGGATGGGACGAGCCCGCGTACCATCTCGATGGCGACCCGGAAGGGCGCACGTTCGCCGAGATTCTTGTGGACGTCGTGGCCACCGAAGTCATCGAGCCCTGGGGCGGTGGAAAGTGGCACCTCGAGATATTTCGATCCGTGAACCCCGAACCGGAAGACTGGAACGGGGAGATGTAGCTATAATGCCCGCGTTTGGTGGAGGTCAGCCATGAACCGTCCTGGAAATCTTCTTCTCGTAATCGCCGGCGTTACGCTCGTCGCGGCGGTCGCGTCGGCTGAGCAAGCCAAGCCAGCGGTAACGCCTCCGGCCGCGCAGACACAAAAGCCCAACGACGAAGGTGCCCCGAAAAAGCTCGTGCCCCGCGTTCGCGGCGAAGCCGAGGTTGGCTACACAAAGCCTGTGAGCAAGAACGACGGCCAGTTCATTACCACGACGTTCAAGATCAAGAACCTGGCCTCTGGCCCGATCCCTGGACTGAAAGTAGAGGAATTCTGGTACGACAAGGATGGTAACCCGGTGACGGGATCGCAGCCGTTCATGTTGCGGAAGCCGTTTCAGCCAGGCGAGGTGGTCGATATCGTGCTGAAGGTACCGATCAACAAGAACATGAATCGGAACCAGTACAAATTCACTTACGGGGACGGGAAGACGGACAAGATCAAGACAACGCTTCTGCCGAAGCTGTAATTGTCGGGCGGTCTCAAGGCCCGCCAGACTTGTCTCCGTTTCCTCGATCACGAGCACATTCGATCTGCGATTCCCGCGGCAACAGGAATACGCCACAGGCGCCCGGTTGCCGCGTGCCAGATCGCCAGCAGCCAAAGGATCACTCCCGCACTCCAGATCAACCCCGTTGCCCACACCCAGAACCTGAACGCATTCGGCATGAACAGAAGCGACGTCGCGGCGAGGGCTGACAGGATCGTCACGACCAGCGCGATCGCGCCAAACACGATGACCGACTGCGCTGCGTGAAAGCGCACATACAAATCACGACGTTCGAGGAACCAGATCAGGACACCGGTCACCCACCACCCGGAATACGCGAGTGGCGCTGCCACACGCCCCGGCAGGTTAAGAGAAATGGGGTCGGGAGTCATTTGTTGAGGACACTCCTGAAACGGGTTCTCAGCATCGAGACTGTCCTGATCAAATGACTCCCGACCCCACTTATCCATTTATCGCCAGAAGTTGATCGTCGCGGTGATGAGGAGGCCATTCACGAAGTCGATGCCGAACGCGCCGACGAGCGGCACGACCAGATACGCCTTCGGCGCGGGTCCGTAGCGTTCGACCAGCGCTCCCATGTTGGCCATGGCATTTGCCGTGGTCCCCAGCATGAACCCACAAAATCCGCCGGCCATGACGACGGAGTCGTAGTCAGACCCCATCAGGCGCGGGATGGCCCACACGCAGAGCGCCGCCACAAGTGCAACCTGCATGGCAAGAATGACAAAGAGCGGAACGACGACCCCGGCAAGCTCCCACAGCCTCAGCGTCATCAACGCCATCACGAGAAACAGTGTCAGCGCCACCTCTCCCAGATCGTCCATCGTCTTCTGCGAGATGCCGATTACTTTGGTCCAGTCGTCGAGGTTGCGTATGCACGCCGCGACAATCATGGCGCCGATGTACGCAGGAAGCCGCAGTCCCATGCTCTCGATTCCGGAACTGACCCACGCACCCGCGCCTACTGACACCGTCAGCAGCACAAGGTGCTTGACCAGTGCGTAGGCCTCCACGTCCTCACCGACCGGCGCCGACGTCGGCGGTTCAGGCGTCCTGTCCTCGACAAGGTGCGTCATTGGCTCTCTCGCAGCCTCGCCTGGAATCCATCGCGGTCGCTGTCGCAATAAGTACGTCGCGATCGGTCCACCGAGCAGACCGCCGGCGATGATGCCGGCCATTGCGGCCGACACGGCCAGCGTCGCAGCACCTTCGACACCCGCCTGCTCGAAGAGCGGTGCAAACGCCAGGCCGGTCGCGGGCCCGCCAGTGAGCGTCGTCGAGCCCGCGAGCACACCCATCAACGGATGCTCACCAAGGAGAAGAGCCGTGGCGCCGCCGACGACGTTCTGCAGCAACGCCGCGACCGACGCAACGACCATCATGATCGCCACGAGCGGACCGCCGCGCTTCAGCACGAGGACGCTCGCGCCGAATCCAATCGATGCGAAAAAGCTGTTTTGCAGCGGCGTCTGCAGGGTGGTGTCGAAGGTCGGCGCCGGCAACGCGAAGGCGTGCAGGAGCGCAAACAACACTGCCACGGGCAAGCCACCGACGACCGGCGCCGGAATGTTGTAGCGAGCGAGGAACGGCACTTGCCGCTTCACGCCGTATCCGAGGAACAACATCAGGCCGGCAAAGGCGACGGTCTGGATCAGATCGAGACGCATCGCCCTCGTTCACACCGTCGCGTCAGTTCAGCGGACCCTGATCTGGATGTCACGAGTCGCGACGGTGTCCTGGTTTGCGCGCGAGCGCCCCTCCACGTGAATGACGTACAGGCCCGGTTCCACGGAATCGAGGGGCAATCGCGCCTGGAAGCCGTACCCGCCGCTGCTGCCCTGTAGCTCACTCGAAGACCGCTCGTCACTGACCTGCTGCACGACCCGGCCACCCTCCGCGCGCAGTTCGGCTTTGAAGTCCAGCATGTGCGCGGCGGCGCCACGCGCGTTCTCGTAGAACTCCGCAAAGAGCACGACCAGATCACCCTTCTCGAACTCGCGTGTCGCGGTCGGCGGTCCGGGGAGGAAATCCCCCAGCGGATCTTTCGGCTTGATCGTGGGTGCCTGCCCGGCTGAAGCGGCGGTCAGTGACACGCCGCTCATCGTGAACGATTGCTTGGTGAAATCCGGCACCTCGAGGTCGTAGACGACGCTGCCCGCCTTGCCAGACTTATTGCCGGCGGCGACGCGTATCTGATAACGGCCGGGCGGCAGATTGGTCTGCGACAGGACGCGAAGGCCGCGCGCTTTCGCGCGTTCGTAGGTGTCCGGCTTCAACGTGAGCGTGGCCGTCTGACGTTCGCCCGGAAACACCTTGCCCTGGGTGTTCACCGACGTGAATGCCACATCGACCTGCTCGTTGAACGTTCCACCGTTCTGGACAAAGTCGAAGTTCCGAACATCGATCTCGAACACCAGGGCAATGGCCGCATTCGGTGCCTGCCCTTTATAGGCGGCGGCGAACACCTTCATCGGCACGCCGGACATCGGTAACGGGCTGCCCAGCGCATCCGACACCGAAGTGGGGAGCGCTGTGGGTGAGCTCGAGGCGTTGGGCTGCGAGGGCGCGCGACCGCGAGCTTCGTAATACCCGGTGCGGTTCCGCACGCGCAGGCCCGGCCGTTTCACGCGCACTTCGAGCTTTCGGTAGCGGCCGTTGCGGCGATCGTTGGTCGAGTAGAACCCGAGCATGTAGTAGCTGCTGTTCTCGCTCACGATGCGATCGAAAGCACCATTGAGATCGTTGCGGTTCACGGCGGCGAAGCCGCCGGTGCTATCCGCCAGCACGCGCAGGCTGTCCTGCGACAGCCGCATCTCGTTCTGGATCGATCGCGAATCGGCATCGCCCACCGTCCCCGCGACTTCGATCAGGTCGCCCTCGGCATTCATCAATCCGCGTGGATCGATGGCGTAGATCGTGACGTTGCCGCGTGTGGCCGCCGCAATGGCGTCGTGGGTATCGAGCAACACCGACGACGCCGTGGACCCGAGTTGTCCGACGGCTTCGTAAATGTCGTAGTCGACCCCTTCACCAATCAGCAGCATGGATTTGCGTCGTCCGTGGACACCGGCCATGAACTCGGCGAGCTTGCGAACGTTGTTCGCCATCTGCCGGGCGCGGAAGGCGCGATCCATCTGGTCGATGTCATCACCCGGCTCGAGCTGCTCGGTTGTCGGATTGACGCGCGCGCCCTCGATTCGCGTGAGCGTCGCCGACCGCAGTTTGCGTCCGTTGAACTTGTTGATCGCGTTGACCAGCAGCCGGGGGTTGTTCGTGAAGTCCTGGCCATCCCCGGCGTGTCCAGTGAACACGACCGCCGCCAGATCGTTGGTGCCGAAGTTGTTCTCGATGAACCTCGTCGCCGCCGCCTTTACGCGTGGCGAGCGGGTCACGTCGGTGTGCAGATCATCGAGCACCAGCAGGTAGATGCGCCCTTCGATGTGGTCGTTCGTCTGCACGTCGGCCTCAACCGGGCCAGCGGCAAACAGGGGCCGTTCAGCGCGCTCGATCGGGATATTGATCAGGGCGAACGTGGCCACGTCCTGTTTCTTGCCGTCCTCGAAGAGCTCGAAGTCATCTTTCGTCAGGTTCGTGATTGGCTTTCCGTCAGCGTCTGTGACGAGAGCGTCCACTTCGACATAGTTGACCTCCACCCGGAACGTGACGGGCGGCTGCTCAACTGGCGTCTGTTGCGCAGGCTGTTGCGCTTGTGGCGGCGGCGCGGACGCTTGTGGCGCCGGCTGCTGTTGTGCAGCGAGCAAACCGCCGCTGAGGGCCGCGAGAGTGAAGGCGAACGCAAGTCGCTGTGTCATAGGTGCTAAGTGCGGGCTGGCACCTCAGATTATAGGACCGGGGACCGGGATCCGGGCCTCGGGGCTCGGAATTCGCCACCTGAGATTCACGATCCGGCCTTTGGGCCTGCATCTGCGTCGAAAGGTGGGTGCACCCAATGCCGAGTCCGGGTCCGGGATCCCGGATCCCGAGTCCCGACTTAGAATCTGCTGATGGCCTTTGATCTGGCGGCAATTCAAGAAGGTCTGCGAAAGGCCGGATTGGATGGGTGGCTGCTGTACGACTTTCATGGGTCCAACCCGATCGCGGCGCGGCTGGCTGGGCTCACCATCGGCACGCACATGACCACTCGCCGGTGGTATTACCTCATTCCTGCGAATGGTCGACCACGCGGACTGGTCCACGCCATCGAACGCAACAATCTCGACGCGCTCCCCGGGGAGCGGGTGGTCTACGCGGGCCGGCAGCAGCTGGACGCCGGCCTGACGCAACTGCTTGCCGGGCTGAAAACCGTCGCGATGGAATACTCGCCGATGTGCGCGATACCTTATCTGTCGCGCGTCGATGCCGGTACCGTGGAGATGATCAGGGCGCATGGCGTGGAGATCGTTTCGTCCGGGGATCTCGTCCAACAGTTCGAAGCCGGGTGGACGACCGAGCAACTGGCGACACATCGCGCCGCGTCGGAGTCGCTTTATCGCATCAAGGACCGGGCGTTCGGCGTAGCATTTGATGCCGTGACGCATGGGCGCCCGCTGACGGAGTACCAGCTTCAGCAACAGATGGTGACGTGGTTCGACGAAGAGGGACTCGTAACCGATTCCCCGCCGGTCGTCGCTGTCGGAGGCAGCGCCGGCAATCCCCATTACCTCCCGACGGCTGAACAGTGCCGGGCCGTGGTTGCAGACGAAGTGCTGCTGCTGGACCTTTGGGGAAAGAAACAGGATGCGGGCGCAGTGTTTGCAGATATCACGTGGGTCGCGGTGACATCGAAACGCGTGCCCGACGAAGTCTCGCGCGCTTTCCGCGCCGTCGCCGATGCGCGTGACGCTGCGATTCAGCTTGTCGTCGATGCAACCGAGGCGGGCCGTGACCTGCGCGGGTGGGAAGTGGATGAGGCGGCTCGTGCCGTGCTGCACAGTCAGGGCTACGGTGACCGAATCGTGCATCGCACGGGTCATAGTCTTGGGGAGTCGGTGCATGGAAATGGCGTTCATATGGACGATTACGAAACGCATGACGACCGCCGGCTCCTGCCCGGGACGGGGTTTACGGTCGAACCGGGCCTCTACTTCGAATCGTTCGGCGTCCGCACCGAAGTCAACATGTATCGAGGCGAACGCGAGGCAATTGTGACAGGGCCGCGGCAAATTGACGTGGTGACGGCTTAAGGTGGGCGGCTCAAGTGGTGTGACGTCGGCCTCTCAACTGGTGTGAAGTTGGCACCGAAAAGGGTCGACAATATCGAGAGAAAGGGTTTGGAGGCTCTGATGTCCAACCGAAGAAACACCTGGTTTTACGCACTGCTCATCGCGATGACCTCGGCCACCGCGGCACTGGTCATAGCGTCGCGGCTTGGGCTGGCGCCGGAATCGTCCGCGCAAACCGCAGTGGCGCCCCCGATGAATAGCGCGCCTCTCACCGGCCCGCTGAGTGCCAACACGTTTCGCGACGTCGCGAAGACAGTGATGCCAGCGGTCGTGAACATTCGGACCGAGTCGAGGCAGCGCGCCCAGGACCTCAGCGAGTTCTTCGGCGGGAGCGACTTGTTCGATCGCTTCTTCGGCCAGCAGGAGCCGCGTGGTGGTGGTGGTGGTGGCGGTGGCGGCGGTCAACGGCCACGTGAGCGTGAGCAGGTCGTGCAAGCCGCCGGCACCGGCTTCATCATCGACAAAGCCGGCTTCATTCTCACCAACAACCACGTCGTCGAGGGCGCGAACAAGATCAAGGTCTCACTTTACGGCGAAGACGACGATCAAGAGTACGACGCGAAGGTAGTCGGGCGCGATCCGCTGACCGATAGTGCATTGATCGAGCTGACGCAGAAGCCGGACCACACGCTGCCGGAAGTCAAGTTCGGAGACTCGGCGCAGATGCAGCCGGGCGATTGGGTGATGGCGATAGGCAACCCCTTCGGTCTCGCTCACACAGTGAGCGTCGGAGTCATCAGCGCGCTCGAGCGTCCGTTCGCCGTTGCCGAGGGCCGTTCCGCTCAAGTGCTCCAGACTGACGCGGCGATCAATCCCGGCAACTCGGGTGGGCCGCTGCTCAACCTGCGTGGTGAAGTGATTGGCATCAACACCGCCATCTACACAGACGCCAGGCAGCAGGGCAATATTGGCATCGGCTTCGCGATTCCCAGCAACACCGTACGGGAACTGCTGCCCCAGCTGCGCACGGGCAAGATCGTCCGTGGCCGCATCGGCGTATCGGTCGGCTCCATCGCGCGGGAAGCGGTGGACGAGTTCGGACTGAAGGATCGCAAAGGGGCCGTCGTCCAGAGCGTGTCGCCTGACAGCGCCGCGAGCAAGGCGGGTCTCGAGCCAGGCGACGTCATCATCGGCTTCGGCGGCAAGCCTGTCACGTCGCGCGACGAGCTGGTACGGATGGTCGTCAACACCAGGCCGGGCACGACGGTTCCACTTCGCATCGTGCGTGACCGACAGGAACGCACAGTAAACATCACGGTCGATCAGTTGGATCTCGAAGCGGAGAGCACCGCGCGCGGTGGCAATCGCGAACCTGGGGATCCAGCGCAGGAAACGAGCAGCGGTTTCGGACTCACGCTGCAGAATGTCACACCGGAGATCGCACGTCGGTTGCGCCTCGAGAATCGTCGCGGCGCCGTCGTCACCGAGATCGAGCAGGGCAGTCCGGCCGCGCGCTCGGGAATGCAGCCCGGTGATGTGATCGTGCGTGTCGGCCGGCAACCGGTCGAATCGGCGACGGAGGCTCAGCGCGAACTGGCGCGGATTCCTTCTGGCGGCACTGCCTTTCTGCGTGTGCTCCGCGGTGGCCAGGAGACGTTCGTCACCGTCACGAAGGAGTAGACGGCGTTCACGTCGTGCGTGACATCAGCTCAGTGTTTCGTGGATGTTCGGCCCCGGGTCGCTAATCACGGCCCGGGGCTTTCCTTTGTTTCGATCGTGCTTATAATCGGGCCTTGTTCGACAGGACCCCGGCCCGCCTTCGCGCGTAGCGCTACGGCGAGGTCGCGCCGAAGCCTTCGGCGGAGGCGGAAACACGGAACCTGAAAGGGAACCCAAGCCGAAGGCTGAAGGTGCCGCGCCACGTGCAGAGCCGAGAGCCCACCATGATCGAACGAGAAATCAAACTGCAGTTCGAAAACGCCGGCGAAGCGCGGACGGCCATTCTGGCTGCCGGCGCCGCCCCGCTCAAGTGCCGGCGGCTCCAGGAAGATGCGCTCTTCGATACCAGCGACGAATCGCTTCGACGCAGCGGGTGCGCGCTGCGCGTCCGCAGTGAATCGGGCCGCAGTCTGCTGACGTTCAAGGGTCCCATGCAGGCCAGCCGGATGAAGACACGTGAGGAGCACGAGACGGTCGTGAGCGATGGCGACGTTCTGATCCGTGTGCTCGAATCGCTCGGGCTGCACGTCTGGTTCCGGTATCAGAAGTTTCGGGAGGAGTTCGCCGCCGAAGACGCGACGATCGCTCTCGATGAAACGCCGATTGGCACCTTCGTCGAAATCGAGGGCGGTGAGCGCGCGATCGAATTCCTGGCCCGAGCGCTTGGACGCAGCGAGTCGGACTACGTCCTCGATTCGTATCGCGGGTTGTTCCTGCAGCGTCGAGAACTGCTCGGCCTGACCGGCGCCGACATGATGTTCGCCGACGAATGGTCCCAGCACTCGTCCTGACGGCTGGTCTCGCCACACGACTTCGGCCGCTGTCGTTCGTCCGCGCGAAAGCCGCGCTCCCGGTCGCGGGCACTCCGCTGATCCTTCGCATCCTGCGATCGTTGTCGTCGGCCGGCGTCCGCGATGTCGTGCTCAACCTGCATCATCTGCCGTACACACTGACACGGCTCCTCGGCGACGGAGCCGAGCTGGGCATGCGCATCCGGTACTCATGGGAGGTGCCTGTTCTCGGATCCGCCGGCGGACCCAAGCGAGCGCTTCCGCTTTTATCAAACCCCGAACGCCGAATTCCAAGTCCCGGATCCCGAGTCCCGAGTCCCGGATCCCGAGTCCCGAACCACGGCACCTTTCTCATCATCAACGGCGACACGCTCACCGACGTCGACCTTGGTGCTGTCGTAGAAGACCACCGCCGCTCTGGGGCGCTCGTCACGATGGCGGTTGTGCCGAACACCGAGCCGGAGAAATACAGTGGGGTTCGCGTCACGCCCGACGGCGAATTCGCCGGCTGGGTCCCGCGCGCGGCGCCGGAGCCCTCGTATCACTTCATCGGCGTACAGGTTGTCGAGGCCCCGGCGTTTGATTCGGTCGCTGCGGGCGTTCCATCAGAGGTGCGGACACTGTACCCAGCGCTGATCGCAGCACAGCCGGGATCGGTTCGCGCGTTCCGCACGCACGCCGAGTTCTTCGACATTGGGACGCCCTCCGATTATCTCAACACCTCACTCACCCTCGCGACACGAGAGGCGACCGACACGGTTGCGAACGCGCAGATCAGCCCCACGGCTCGGGTCGAGAGGAGCCTCTTGTGGGACGATGTGATTGTTGAAGACGGAGCGATGCTGCGGGAATGCGTGGTCACTGACGGTGTGCGCGTTCCGACCGATACATCCTGGCATGGCGTTACGATTCGGATTGCGTCAGATGAGCTTGCGCCGGGTGAACGCAGAATCGCCGGGCTGGCGATCGGCTCCCTTTAAGCGAGCAGCGCGTGTCTACTCCCAATTCCAGCTCACGGCGAGTTCATGACCGATAGTGTCCGCGCGCGCATCGACCGGTATGTCGCCGAAACCCGGCTCGCGCAGCAAGGCGCCAAGGTAGTCCCGCTGACGGGCGATGCGTCCGATCGGAGATATGTTCGGATCCTGTTGCGGAACGCGCCGTCGCAGGTGTTAGCGGTGTATCCGCAGGCCTTCGACGTCGAGCAACTGCCATTCGCCAACGTGGCGAGCCTGATGGCGGCCATGCCTGTTCCGGTGCCGGCAATCCTTGGACACTCGAACGAACTCGGCATACTGGCGCTGGAAGATCTCGGAGACGTCACACTGCAGGCGCACCTGGGCGCAGCGACTCGCGCCGACCATGCCGCGTTATACCGTCAGGCGGTCACCCTCATCGCCAGGATGCAACAGCGAGGGCGCGACCTCGCTTCCGACCGCTACCTGCCATACGGCGTCGCGTTCGACGTCGAGAAGCTGTCATGGGAGCTGCAGTTCTTCGTCAAGCATTTCCTCGAAGCGTATCGAGGCGCAGCGCCTGGTGCCGCCGGACGGGAAGCGCTGGGCGTCGAGCTTCTCCGCATCGCGGAAGAACTGGCTGCTGAGCCGCGCGTGTTCTGCCATCGCGACTATCACAGCCGGAATTTGATGCTGCATGCGGGCCAGCTGTACATCATTGATTTCCAGGACGCTCGCATGGGGCCAGACACCTACGACCTGGTGTCGCTGCTGCGTGACTCGTACATGGATTTCAGCGAGCGCGAGGTGGACGAGCTGATCGCCTTCTTCCTTGCGCTGCGCGGTGTGGGCGCCGACCGCGGCGGAGCCGGCAACGAAGCGGGCGTGTTCAGACGACGGTTCGATCTGATGGCGCTGCAACGCAATCTCAAGGCGCTCGGCACGTTCGGCTTCCAGACGACGACTCGCGGGAATCCCGTGTACATCCAGTACATTCCCCGCACCCTCGCGTACGTGCGCCACAACCTCGAGCGCGATCCGCGGTTCTGGCGGCTGCGAGAGATCCTCTCGACTCATATTGAAGAACTCAAGTAACTGCCGACTCGGGGCTCGGGACTCGGCGCGCGGGGCTCCGGACTGGGGACTCGGGATTGGGCACTCGGGGCTCGAGACTTGGGAGTAGATCCGCCGCAGACTAGAATGAATGGTTGGTCCCGTCGAAGAACGAGTGGACGATCACGCCATGTATCAGTTCGGCATCTCTACGCACCTCTTCCACGAACACCGGCTCAGCCGTGATCACCTCGTACATATCGCCGCGCACGGCTTCGAGAAAGTGGAGCTGTTCGCGACCCGCTCACATTTCGACTACCACAACGCGCAGGCCATCGCTGAACTTGCGGAGTGGCTTGCCGATACGCGATTGAGCATCCATTCCGTCCACGCGCCGATCGTCGAGCGCATGCAGGGCGGACGCTGGGTTGGCGCTCTCTCGAATGCCTCTTCCGATGAAGGGCGGCGCAAAGCGGCCGTCGCCGAAACTGAAGCGGCGCTCGCGCTCGCCCGTTCGCTCCGCTTCCAGTATCTGGTGCTGCACCTCGGCGTTCCTGCAAGCGAGCAGACGAATGCGGGCGACAACAACGCCAACGCTGCGCGGCGCAGCATCGAAGAGATTGTCGACGTGGCGGCCCGGGTCCATGTGCGGGTGGCCGTCGAAGTCATTCCGAACGCGCTGTCCGACGCCGAGTCGCTGGCGCGCCTGGTCGAAGACGAACTGGACGGTCTCGACGTCGGCGTGTGTCTCGATTACGGCCACGCACATCTCATGGGCGATCTCGGCGAGGCAATCGAGGCACTGTCAGGTCATTTGTGGACGACTCACGTACATGATAACGGTGGCAAACGAGACGATCACCTCGCGCCGTACCTCGGTACGATCGACTGGGACGCAGCGATGATGGAAACGCAGAAGATCGGCTATGACGGTACGCTGATGTTCGAAGTGTCCGATACCGGCGACCCCATCGATGTGCTCAAGCGCTGCGCGAAGGCGCGGGAGCGGCTGGAGAAGTCGCTCGTGACGTTCTAACGAGTGCGGAAAACGCATCACCCACATTCCAACTCACAACCCCCAAAAGCACCTGGTTCTTGTTGATCTTGGGAGTTGGGAATTGACACATAGTCGCTAGAAAGTAGCCTGACCAGGCGTGCGCGGAAACGGAATCACATCCCTGATGTTGCCCATACCCGTGGCGTAGATGATCGTGCGCTCGAGGCCGAGTCCGAACCCGGCGTGCGGCACGGTGCCGTACCGCCGCAGATCGCGGTACCACCAGTAGGCCCTGGGATCGAGCTGCATCTCGGTCAACCGCCGATCGAGATGGTCGAGCCGCTCTTCCCGCTGCGAGCCGCCGATGATCTCGCCGATGCCTGGCGCCAGTACGTCCATCGCCGCCACCGTCTTCCCATCGTCGTTCATGCGCATGTAGAAGGCCTTGATCTCCTTCGGGTAGTTCATCACGACGACCGGCGCTTTGACGTATTCCTCGCTCAGCCATCGCTCGTGCTCGGACTGCAGGTCCATGCCCCAATGCACGGGAAACTCGAACGATTTGCCGCTCTTGGCGAGCGCGGTGATGGCATCTGTGTAAGTGATGCGTTCGAACGGTGAGCTGACGAACGATTCGACCCGCCGCACACAATCCTTGTCGATGCGCTCGGCAAAAAACTTCATGTCGTCGGCGCGCTCGTTCAGCAGAGCGCCCAGGATGTATTTCAGGAACGACTCGGCGAGGTCCGCGTTGGCAGCCAGATCGGCGAACGCGATCTCGGGCTCAACCATCCAGAACTCGGCCAGATGGCGGCTGGTATTGCTGTTCTCGGCGCGGAACGTCGGACCGAACGTGTAGACCTTCGAGAGCGCCAGACAGTACGTCTCGACGTTGAGCTGACCGCTGACAGTGAGAAATGCCTCCTTGCCGAAGAAGTCCTTGGTGAAGTCGGTACGTCCCTCCGGCGTCTTCTCAATGGAGCCGAGGTTGGCGAGGTCGAGCGTGCTGACGCGGAACATCTCGCCGGCGCCCTCTGCGTCGCTGGCTGTGACAATCGGCGTATGCACCCAGTAGAAGCCATGCTCGTGGAAATAGCGGTGGATGGCCATGCTGAGGCAATGGCGCACGCGCGCCACCGCGCCGAGCGTGTTGGTCCGTGGCCGGAGGTGGGCGACCTCGCGGAGATATTCGAACGACGTTTTCTTCTGCTGGATTGGGTAAGCCTCGGGGTCGTCCACCCACCCCACGACTTCAATCGCATCCGCCTGGATTTCAACCGCCTGCCCTTGACCCTGGCTCGCCGTCAAGACGCCCGACGCGGTAATGGCGCAACCGGTCGTCAGCTTCCTGATCTCGCTCTCGTAGTTCGGCAGTTGCTTAGCGGCGACGATCTGAATGGGATCGAAGCATGACCCGTCGTGGAGATGGATGAACGAGAGGCCCGCCTTCGAATCGCGGCGCGTACGGACCCAGCCCTGGACCGTGACACGGCTCCCTGACGGCGCCTTCCCTTTCAGTGCAGACGAAACGGCGATGTGGTCAGCGTTGGACATGCCAGTAAAGGCATTATCCGCCGAGACGACAATACCCTGTATCCTTAGAAGGTTGTGAAGATTGGAATGATCTCGCTCGGGTGCCCCAAGAACCTCGTGGACTCCGAAGTCATGCTGGGGCTCGCCCAGGAGCAAGGGCATCAGCTCACGCGTGAGGCCGCCGACGCCGACGTGCTCATCGTCAACACCTGCGCGTTTATCGACAAGGCGAAGCAGGAATCAATCGATACCATCCTCGAGATGGCCGAACACAAGAAAAGCGGCGCCTGCAGGCGGCTGGTCGTCACCGGCTGCATGGCGGAGCGTTATCGCGATGAGCTGCGCGAGCAGATCCCGGAGATCGACGCGGTGATCGGTACGGGAGAACTTCCTGAGATCGTGAACGCGATCGGCGGGTCCACAAAGCAGGACCCGCCCTATGGCGGCGGGGTGATTCCGCTACTAAATTCGAACGGTCGACCTTTGAACCTCGCGCGGATCGCGAGTCCCGAGCGCCGGGGCCCGAGTGCCGAGTCCCGAGTACCGACATATCTTTATGACGCAAGCACGCCGCGTCTTCTCGCGACACCCCGGCACTACGCATACGTCAAGATCGCTGAAGGCTGCGACTACAAGTGTGCGTTTTGCATCATCCCCACGCTGCGCGGCAAGTACCGCAGCCGCACGCATGAATCGATCGTCACGGAAGCGCTGCGCCTGGCGGCGCAAGGCGTCAAAGAGCTGCTGCTGATCTCACAGGACACGACGTTTTACGGCATCGATCGGGGCGAACGTGGAGCGCTGGCTCGACTGCTTCGAGCCCTGAATCGAATTGACGGGCTCGAGTGGATCCGCATGCTGTACCTGTATCCGACGACGATCACAGACGATGTGCTCGACGCGATGGCGGAAAGTGAACGGGTCTGCAGGTACGTCGATCTGCCTCTGCAACACGCCTCGGACCGCGTACTGAAGCGTATGAAACGTCCCGGCACGCGGGCGAGCTATGAGCGGCTTCTTGACCGGATCCGGGAGCGAGTTGAAGGCGTCACATTACGTACGACGTTCATCGTCGGATTCCCGGGCGAGACAGTGGAGGACTACGCTGAGTTGCAATCCTTCGTCAAGGCGGTGAGTTTTGATCACGTCGGCGTCTTCACCTACTCGCATGAAGAGGGTACGTCGGCGCACGGTCTGAACGACGATGTGCCGGCTGCGGTGAAACGTAAACGCCAGAGCGGTCTCATGGGACTGCAGAGGCGGATCGTGGCCCGAGCCCAGCGGTCCAGGATCGGCAGCCGCGTGCGGATACTGGTTGACGGCCCGTCCGCCGAGCACGACCTTGTGCTGCGAGGGCGGCTGGAAGGACAGGCACCGGAGATCGACCCCCAGGTTTATCTGACCGACTGCGACCCGTCCGGCATCAACCCTGGGGATTTCCTCGACGCCGAGGTCGTGGGCAGCCGTGCCTACGATCTCATCGTGCGCCCGGCCTTCGTGGAAGCGCGCTCGCGCGAGGAGCGGCCGTTGTCCGGGGCGGAATCCGCGTGATAAGCTTGAGGGTCACCTAGGCGGAGGAAGACTCCAAGTGGGCTCGTGCCCACTTTTTTTGTTTCAGGGCAGTTCAGGTAATGCAACCGCTTGAGCAGATTCGGGCGATTGCCGAGCGGGTGGCCGCCGCGCGGGGGTTGGAGGTCTGGGACATCCAGAGCCGGCGTGAAACAAGTGGCCATGTGGTCAGGGTCTTCATTGACCGGCCTGGGCCATCGGCCACGACTGACGACAGTGTGAGCATAGAGGACTGCGAGCAGGTCAATCGCGAGATCGGGACGATTCTCGATGTGGAGGATCCGCTCCCCTTCGCGTATACGTTGGAGGTTTCGTCACCCGGGCTGGACCGTCCACTTCGCAACGTCGCGGATTACGAGCGGTTTGCCGGGCGGCTGGCGAAAGTCGTCGTGAGTGAACCCGTCGATCGACAGAAGGCGTTCGAAGGGCACCTGCGCGGAGTGGACGGAGATGTCATCCTGCTCGAGGCACTGAACGGACGGCTGCACAGGCTGCCGTTGCGGCTCATCACACGCGGCCGCCTGGAGGTTGAGTTTTAGTCGGGTCTGAAGATACGACCCGCCCTACGATTCAGACGTAGGCCGGGTCCTGTTCTCCGGGCTCGGTGGTAAAAGTGAATATGCAGAACCCGTTGATGCAGACGATCGAGGCACTCGCCAAGGAAAAGGGCATCGAGGCCAATACGATCATCACCGCGATCGAGGACGCCGTACTGACCGCATCGCGCAAGTATTACAAGACGAACGAGAACCTCAAGACACGGTTCAATCCAGAGACTGGGCAGGTCGATCTGTTCGCGATCAAGCACATCGTAACTGACGTGACCAACGATGCCACGGAGATCTCGCTGAAGGAAGCGCAGGACCTCTACGGCGAAGAAGCCGAAGTTGACATGGAGATCGAGTTCCCCAAGCGCACCGACGTGCTCGGGCGAATCGCGGCTCAGACCGCCAAACAGGTGATCTTCCAGAAGGTGCGCGAGGCCGAGCGCGAGAACATCTTTGCCGAGTACAACGACCGCGTTGGTGAGGTCATCAACAGCACGGTCAAGCGGTTCGAAAACGGCGATCTCGTAGTCGAGATCGGTCGCGTGGAAGCGGTGTTGCCGCGAAAGGAGCAGTCGCGCGCGGAAAGCTATACGCCGGGCGAGCGTATCCGCGCGGTGATCAAGGGCGTCAATCGCAGCGCGAAGGGGCCGCAGATCGTCCTGTCACGCACCGACCCTGCCTTGTTGATCAAGCTGTTCGAGCAGGAAGTGCCCGAAATCTACGACGGGACGGTGATGATCCGCGGCGCGGTGCGCGAAGCCGGGGACCGGGCCAAGGTGGCGGTGTACTCGCGCGAGCGCGACGTCGATCCGGTGGGCGCATGCGTCGGCATGAAAGGCACGCGCGTCCAGGCGATCATTCGCGAGTTGCGCGGCGAAAAGATCGACATCGTCGAGTGGTCGGAAGATCCAGTACAGCTGGTGACCAACGCACTCAGCCCCGCGAAGGTGCAACGCGTGTCGATCGTCGACGAACGCGACCGGATCATGGAGGTCGTCGTCGAGGACAAACAACTGTCACTCGCGATTGGTAAAAAGGGGCAGAACGTCCGCCTCGCGGCGAAGCTGACCGGCTGGCGCATCGACATCAAGAGCGAGGAAGAGAAGCGGCGTGAGGTTGAAGCCGAGTTCGGCGCGCTTGGAAACGAAACGACCGCCGCAGAGGACGAAACGGCGAGCCAACCGGCCGCATCCGAAGAGGAGCCGGCGACGGCCGTCGGCGAGGGCGGCACGGAAAGCGACGAGGCGAAGACCAGCGAGTAGGCGATTTGAAACGACCTTCCGGTTGGCGCTTTCGCGCTCGCAGACACGACGAACGGGTCCGGCGCAAGCCGGGCACTACATAAGGAAGCAATTTGGCAACGGTTCGGATTTACAAGGTCGCGGAACTGCTCGGCACGACGAGCCAGGAAGTGCTCGCGCTGCTCAAGCGCGATCACGGAATCGAGCTGAAGAGCGCCTCGAGCACGATCGAGGAGGTTGTCGCCCGCTCGTTCGTCGAGCGTCTGGCGCGTCAGCGAAGCATCTCCCTTCCCGGCGGCGACATGTTCGCTGAGCATGCCGCGCCAGCCGCGAAGATCGCGGCGAAGAAGGCTCCGGCGCCGAAGAAGGCGGACCCTCCAAAGCCGGCCGCCCCGGTTCTTGGTCCGCCTCGGCTCGTCAAGACCATCAAGCCCCACTCGCCCGCCGACGTCACCGCGCCAGCGCCGCAGGTCGTGCCGCCGCCGTCTCCTCCACCACCGCCGCCGCCGGTTGTCGAGGAGCCTGTTGAAGTGCCGGTCGCCGTTGTCACGCCGCCACCTGTTGTCGAGGTCGAACCACCACCTCCTGTCGAAATCGAAGAAGCCCCCCCGGTCGTAACCGTGCCCGAAGCTCCTCCAGTCGAAGAACCACCTGTCGTCGTCGAAGAGATAGTCGAAGAGGCGCCAGCGCCTGTCGCGGCAGCACCTCCGCCCGTTGCTCCGCCATCGCCGGCCGGACGATTCGTTCCGCCGACGATTCGCCTGCGGATCGAGGAACCGGGCAGGACACCACAACCGGCGCGGCCGCTCGCGCCTGCGAAGCGGCCACCCGTGACACAGCCGCGTATCGTGCAGCCGCCGGCCACGCCGCCGGGGACCGGAACGGGAAAAGCCGCGACGCCGGCAGCAGGACGGACGCAGACTCCGTTGCGGCCAGGCAGCGGTACAGCACAGCCGGCGCGGGGAACGTACGCGCCACCGCGGCCGACCACGCCGGGAATGCTGGGTGGCCCGCGCCCGCTGCCATCGCAGCCGGTGCGCACGCAACAGCCGCAGTTCGCGCGGCCCGGAACGGCGCCAGCACCACAGGCGCGTCCGCCGTTTGGCCAACGGCCACCCGCAACACAACCACGGCCTCCGGTCGCACGTCCTCAGCAAGCCCGTCGCGATCGCGTTCCACAGCCATCCGCGCAGTCGGCACCCAGTGCCCCTCCGCCAATTACCCGCATCATCACGCTCGCAGAGGGCATGACGGTGAAGGATCTTGCCGACAAGCTCGATGTCCGCGTGAAGGATGTCCTGGCCAAGCTGCTGATGCGTCGCATGATGATGACGATCAACAGCACGATGGACATGGACACGGCCAAGGACATCGCCCGTGAGTTCGGTGCTGAGATCGAGATGCGAAGCTTCGAACAGGAGCTCGTCTCGGCTGAAGGTGATGAGTCGAAGCCGGAGGACATCAGGTCGCGCGCGCCGGTGGTGACGGTCATGGGTCACGTCGACCACGGCAAGACATCCCTGCTCGATGCGATCCGGGAGACCAAGGTCGCCGAGCGCGAGGCCGGCGGCATCACGCAGCACATTGGCGCGTATCACGTCGATGTCGGCGACGGCCGCAGCGTCGTGTTCCTCGACACGCCGGGTCACGAGGCCTTCACGCTCATGCGCGCGCGCGGTGCCAAAGTCACCGACGTCGTCGTGCTCGTCGTTGCAGCCGACGATGGCGTGATGCCGCAGACGCGGGAAGCGATCGATCACGCCAAGGCGGCAAACGTTCCGATCGTGGTGGCGATCAACAAGATCGACAAGCCAGGCGCCAACCCGGACAACGTCAAGCGCGAGCTCGCCGAGCTCAATCTCGTTCCGGAAGACTGGGGGGGACAGACCGTCATGGTGCCGGTCTCGGCGAAGAAGCGGCAGAATCTCGATCAACTGCTCGAGATGATTCTGCTGTCGACCGACATCCTCGAGCTGCGTGCCAACCCGAAGCGCAGCGCGTCGGGCGCGGTGCTCGAAGCCAAGCTGGATCGCGGTCGCGGTCCGGTGGCGACTGTGCTGGTGCAGGACGGCACGCTCAACGTCGGCGACAACTTCATCGCCGGCCCGGTCGTCGGCAAGGTGCGCGCGCTGATCGACGATCGCGGACGGCCGGTGAAAGCTGCGGGGCCGGCGACCCCCGTCGAAGTGCTCGGGCTGACCAGCCTGCCGCAGCCGGGCGATCCATTTCAGACTGTAGCCGACGCCGCAAAGGCGCGGCAGATCGCCACGTTCCGTCAGGCGCAGGCCAAGGAGCGCGCTCTCGGCGCCAAGGGTGGCCGCCTGACCCTCGAGTCGCTCAAGGAGCAGATCGCCGAGGGCGGCGTGAAGGAGCTGCCACTCATCGTGAAGGCCGACGTGCAGGGCTCTGCGGAAGTGCTGGCGGACACGCTGGCCAAGCTGTCGGACGACAAGGTCAAGATTCGGATCATCCGCTCCGGCGTCGGCGCGATCAACGAGTCGGATGTGCTGCTTGCGTCGGCCTCGAATGCGATCATCATCGGCTTCAACGTCCGTCCCGATCGCAACGCGCACGAGATGGCGGAGCGCGAAGAAATCGACATCCGCCTCCACTCGGTGATCTACAACGTCACCGAGGAGATCAAGAAGAGCATGGAAGGCCTGCTCGAGCCCACCTTCAAAGAGGTCCGGATCGGTTCGGCCAACGTTCGCGAAGTGTTCCGCGTCCCGAAGGTCGGTGCCATTGCCGGCTGCATGGTGACCGACGGGCGGATAACGCGCGCGGGCGAAACGCAGGCGCGGCTGCTGCGCGACAACGTCGTCGTCTTCGAGGGCAAGATCGCTTCACTGCGTCGATTCAAGGACGATGTGAGCGAGGTGAAGACCGGACTCGAGTGTGGAATCGGACTGCAGAACTACAACGACGTGAAGGTCGGCGACGTCATCGAGGTCTTCACGATGGAGCGCGTGGCTGTTACGGCGTAAGGGTGCCGTGTGCGCGTAGCTGTTCTTCACGTCGAGATCCACATTCCCTACGCGCAGTCGCTGAAGGACAAGCGGATGGTGCTCCGGCGGATCAAGGACCGTCTTCAGAAGTTCAACGTCGCCGTCGCGGAGCTCGAGAATCAGGACCTGTGGCAGCGCGCCAGCCTCGGCGTGGTTGCCATCTCGAACACGACGGTTCATGTCGAACAGGAACTGGCTGCCGCGGCGGACGAAATCGAGCGCCTCGAACCGGGACTGATTTCACGGTCGGAGGTCGAATACCTCACGTAATGCCTCAAGGCCACAGACCTGACCGCGTCGGCGATCAGATACGACAAGAGCTGAGCGATCTGCTCAGTCGCGGGGTCGTCCATGATCCGGGCATCGGGTTCATCACCCTGACCCGGGTCAAGATGTCGCCGGACCTCCAGCTCGCGCGGGTGTTCTACACGACGATGGGTGATGCCACCGCCCGCCGCGACACCGCGGCGGCGCTCGAGCGGGCCACGCCGTTCCTACGGCGTCATCTCGGCGGCCGGCTGCGCCTGCGGCGCGTGCCGGAGATCGAGTTCCGCTTCGACGAAGCGATCGCCCATCAGGATCGGATCGAGCAGATACTGCGCGATCTGCGCGACGAAGAGGCGCAGCGCGTCGACGATGGACACGCTACGGCACCGCGGGTCGATGATGATCGCGTGAAGGCGCAGCGGGCCGACGGTGATCAACCTGGGTCGTCGCGTGGCGCCGACAGCCAGGGCGAGGGGGCCATCGAGGATATCAACGGGCATGACCACCACAACCGCTGACACGACGGCCGCTCGCGTCGCTGACGAGATCCGCCGCCGGCACCGATTCGTCGTGGCCTCACACGCGCGTCCGGACGGCGACGCCATCGGGTCGTCGCTGGCGATGGCGCTCGCCCTGCGGCGCCTTGGCAAGGACGCCAGGGTCGTCAGCCGTGATCGCGTGCCGCCACAGATGCAGGGATTTCCTGGCGTGGACTCGATCGAGGTCGTCG